>VGPB01000013.1 GCA_016875695.1 Chloroflexota bacterium
CGCTGGGCTAGCCGTCGCCGGGCGGCCCAGCTCCGTCGCGCCGCCCGGCTTCACGCGAGCACGCTGCGCCGCCCGCCAGCCACCCGAGGCGGCCGCGCTGGCGCGCGACAACCGCGTACAGCGCGTCGCGCGCGACGCTCAGCGGCGGCACGTCCAGCAGCGCAGCCGCCCGCCCGCCACGCCCCAGCCGCAGCGCGCGCGTGACCGCCGCACCGCCGTGGTACTCCACGCCCTCCGCCGTGATGAAGTGCGCGCTGCGCCGCACCTCGTCCTCGTGCAGCGCATCAAGCACCCCGCCGCGCCGCGCGGCCTCCTCGAAGGTGAGCAGCGCAAGCGAGCCGCCCGCGCGCCGCTGCACCCAGCATGCCGTGGCCAGGCAGAAGCCGCACTCGCCGTCGTACACCAGCAGCGGCTGCCCGGGCGGTCGTGCGGATCGCGTCGGCGGCGGATAGCGCACGAGCGCACCTCCCTCCCGCACCCTACCCCAGCGCGCCGTCCCCGGCCGCCGCGGGTCACATAGACAGCGCCCGCGGCGTGCCCGACACTCATGGGCGGCGCCGTCGCCGGCTCCGCGTGGGCCCGTAGCTCAGCTGGGAGAGCGTCTGACTGGCAGTCAGAAGGTCAGGGGTTCGAGCCCCCTCGGGTCCACCAACTTCCGGAATCCCCTTATCTGACAACGTTCCGGGGCTCACGCTCCCGCACTACAACGTGAGCGATCGCGTGTGCACAGTGGACTCAGGCACTCTGACTTCGAGAGAAGCCGGAGCGAGCCCCCTAATCAGAAAGGGGCAGGACACGTTGAGTCCTACCAGTCCTTCGCTGCCCGAGTCTGAGCCGACGCAGCCCGCCATCGACGAGGTTGCCGTGCTCGCAAAGTCATGGAAACGGTCGCTTCGTGCGGCCAACAAGAGCCAGCGGACGATCCAGACGTACGGGGAGGCTTTGGAGCGCTTCCAAGCCTTCGCGCACTTAGCAGGCATGCCTCCCGGCGTGGCTAACGTCCGCCGGGAGCACATCGAAGCCTTTATCGAAGATCTGCTGCGGCGGTTCAAGCCGAATACGGCAGCGAACCGATTCAAGGGCCTGCAACGGTTTTTCGCTTGGCTTCTCGAAGAGGGCGAGATCGCTCGTTCACGATGGAGCGGATGCGACCGCCACACGTTCCCGAGGTGCCGGTACCGGTTCCCACCGATGCGGAGATGGCGCGCTTGCTGAAGGCGACGAATGGTCAGGACTTCCAGAGCGTCCGAGACCACGCCCTGCTTGCCGTCTTTCTTGATTGCGGATGCCGCCTCGCGGAGATCGCGGGACTGTCGGTGGGCGATATCGACTTCGACAACGCGTTGATCTCGGTGCTGGGCAAGGGCGGAAAGCCCCGCTATCTCCCGTTCAGTCGCAAATGTGCCTTGGCCCTCGATCGCTATCTCCGTGCTCGTTCACGGAGACCGGACGCCCGGGAGCCTGGTTTGTGGCTGGGGACACAGGGCCCGATGACCGGAAATGGTATTGCCCAGGTTGTGCGCCGGCTTGCCGACGAAGCGGGCATCGAAGGTCTCCACCCACACACATTCAGGCACTGGTGGGCACATCAGTTGAGGCTCGCAGGTGGCGACGACGACAGCCTCATGAGACTGGCTGGTTGGAGCGCCCGCTCTATGTTGAATCGGTACGGTGCGTCAGCGGCGGATGTGCGGGCCCGAGCCACACACAGCAGACTGAGCCCATTCGACCACATGGCGGGATAGGCGACAGAAGGCCGGGGCCACAAGCCCCGGCCTTCTTGTGGTACTAACGACCACATGCTGCTTCGCGATTTTCTGTCGAAGGCCCTTTCTGACTACTCGTCGGACGACGGCACGAGTGGGCCGATTCACGCGCTCCTGCGATCCGCAGGACGTGAGTTGGAAGATGTTCGACCTCCCGGACTGCGCGTTCGAGGTAGCGGGGGACAGTTCAACCGATCGACGGAAACACCGTGGGTGGCGCTGATGAACCCCGATGAGACACGAACCCCGCAACAGGGCCTCTACTTGGTCTATCTGTTTGCCAGCGACATGCAGTCCGTGTCGTTGTCGCTCAACCAGGGCGTCACCGCCGTACAGAAGCGCACGAAATCCACTGGCGCTGCTCTCACGGATGCGGTTCGAGATATCGCGGATTCGCTCTGGTCGGCGATCGAAACTCAGCGACCGGCTAGCGCCGAGCGCGCACTCGGGATAGGTGATTCCGGTTGGCGGCAGCAGGCATACGAAGCGGCGAACATTGCTGCCATCCGGTACGAAGGTGCCTCGCTACCGAGTGAAGAAGTTCTCGTTGGAGATCTTCTCGGAATGGTTGGCCTCTATGACGCAGCCATCGCTGCGAGGAATGCGATCCAGATCGCTTCGGGTGAGAAATCCACTCCACCGCAGTCTCGTAAACCGGCGGACGTAGGTGCACTCACGCTCGGTGGCTTCAAGCCGAAAAGTCCGTCGGATTACTGGGCGCAGATCCCCCAACGCCTGGAGCGTCGCACGCGTCAGCACGAGGACCTTGTAGCGAAATACTCGGCCTTCTTGAAGGACGCAAGTATCGAATGCCACACCCCGCATCCGGTTGACCTCGTCGCAGTCACGTCGGGCGGTGTGTGGATTGTTGAAGCCAAAGTCTTGAAGCAGGGCAACGCCACACAAGCGGTACGCGAAGCGATCGGCCAACTCTTCCACTATCGATACCTGCACTGGACCTTGTCGGGTGAGCCGGCACCCGCTGGAATCGTCGCGCTTTTCTCCGAGCCGATAGGCGACCTCTACGTCGATCTTCTTCACGAGTTGGGGATCGAGGCCGTTTGATTTGATGTCGATGGATGGCGCGGAACACCCGCGTTAAGCACGGCGGGTCTTGCACCGATGTACTTGGCCGCCGGCCACTAGATTCAAAATGGCCGCAATACAAAGTATCGAGATCGTCCGCTCTACTAACTCTTGAGGCGCATGGGCCTCATTTGTTGGGATGAACTGAGACCCTGACAGCTGCCTGCCATCGACTTCGGCACGGAGCTTCTTGTCGCTGGCCAGGACCGACACGAGCCTCGGTGCCCCGATCGAGACACGCTCGGGCGGCGCGCTGCCGGTTTCGACGACCCTGACCTCGAGCGATACTTCGACCACCGCCTCGGTCGCAGCGTGCGCCAGCCGCACGTCGGATACCCATGCGAACGCGCGGCCGTCGGCATCGGGGCGTGTCCACCGGAGCCACCAGTATTCCCCTTCGCTACAGCGCTCGGCAGTGATCTCGTACTCGTCCCCCGACCCGGAGACCGAGCGCCCGTTTGCCTCCGGGGGTGTAATGCCGTCGTGCGACGCCCACGTGCGCACCAGCTCTTCGACATACGGCAAAGGATCGCTCGCGGCGAGCGGTTCGACCGCTCGCACGGAAAACAAGGCGGCGTAGCTGTCAACCACTCGTCCTAATCTCTGTGACGCTATCGAGGCCAGCGAATCGCCGGGATTCTACTCGATCATCATGGGTGCAATCTGGCGCTCGAATTATCCGAAGTCTCGAGATAGAAGACGTGCACGAGCCACTGCGCAAGCAGTCCGGCGCAGAGCGCGCTCGGCTGCGTCAGGCGAGCAGCGACTGACACGCTAGATGGCAAGCGCTTCGTGCAGCCGTGCCTCCGGCAACTCGGTCGGCTTCCCTGACAGCACGATCGAGCCATGCTCCATCACATAGCACTGATCGGCGTTCGCGAGCGCGAAGCCCAGGAACTGCTCAACAAGCAGCACTGTCATCGTGCCCTTGAGCGAGCCGATCACCGCCTCAATCTCCTCGACGATGTTCGGCTGGATGCCCTCGGTTGGCTCGTCCAGCAGCAGCAGTCGCGGGCGGCCCATTAGTGCGCGTCCGATCGCCAACTGCTGTTGTTGACCGCCGGAGAGCACACCCGCCTGCCGACCGGCCATTTCTTTCAACGCGGGAAAGAGGCCATAGACCTCGTCGAGCTGTCCCGTGTCCGCGCCGCCGATTGCCTCCAGGCCGGTCTGGAGGTTCTCGAACACGCTCAGGCGCGGGAAGATGCCACGGCCCTGCGGTACGTATCCGACGCCGGCGCGCGCTCGCTGATACGGCGCGGTGCGCGTGACATCCCGGCCGTCAAGCTGCACGCTGCCGGTGTGCGCGCCCATCACACCAATGATCGACTTGAAGAGTGTCGTCTTGCCCGCACCGTTCCGTCCGAGGATGCATACGACCTGACCTGATGCTGCCGAGATCGACACGTCGCGTACCACGACGCTGTGTCCATATGCGATCGACAGCCCGTGTGTCTCGAGGCCGGCCGCGCCTTCGATGCGCGCCGCCATTGCGCGAATCGGGGAGAGGATGCTCATGCGCCGGGTCCTGCGGTCTCCCGTGCATGGCCGAGGTAGACCGCTTGCACGCGCTCGTCTCGCTGGATCTCCTCGATGCGGCCCTCACAGAGCACGGATCCCATGTGCAGCACTGTGACCACGCGGGAGAACTGCCGCACGAAGTCCATATCGTGCTCAGTGACGATCAGCGAATGCGATCCTTCCAGCGCCTGGAAAAGCTCACCGGTGCGCTCGCGCTCCTCGCGCGTCATGCCGGCCACTGGCTCGTCGAGGAGCAGCAGCTTCGGATCCTGTACCAGCAACATCGCGATCTCGAGCCACTGGCGTTCACCGTGCGAAAGATCCGAGGAGACCATGTGCGCCCGCGCTGTCAGGCCGACGCGCTCGAGCGCCCACATCACGCGCTCGACGTCTGTCGCTCGCCCGAGCATCAACCGCGCCAGCCCTTTGCGGTACCCGGCGGCGACCTCGACATTCTCGAAGCACGTCAGGCTGGAGAATACCGACGGTGTCTGAAACTTGCGGCCGATCCCCATGCGCACACGCTCGTCCTCAGCGGCGCGGTTCAACGCGTGCGACCCGTCGAATGTGATCGAGCCAGCGTCCGCGCGCACCTTGCCTGACACCACATCCATGAGTGTCGTCTTGCCAGCGCCGTTCGGTCCGATCAGGAAGCGCAGCTCGCCAGGCATGACGTACAGACTGAGCTTGTTCAGCACAGTGAATCCGTCGAACGAGACCGTCAGCTCCTGGACATCGAGGATCGCGTCATGCGCCTGCATCGCTACACCTCCTCGGTACTGACGGCCATGCTCGCCGGCGTTGCGATCTTCGAGGACTTCCCGCGCCACCGCTTCCACTGCTGCTGCACAACGCCGACGAGGCCGGCCGGGAACAGCAGCACCGCACCGACGAACAGTGCGCCGTAGAAGAACTGCCACGAGGCCGGGAAGTTCTCGCTCAGCGCACTTCTGGCGCCGCCCACGAGCAGCGCGCCAATAATGGGCCCCAGCAACGTTCCGCGCCCGCCGACGGCAACCAGCAGCACGAACTCGATCGATGGTACGATTGCGATATCGGCTGGCGAGATGATGCCGACCTGGGTCGCGAACAGCGCGCCCGCAACACCAGCAAACATCGCTGAGATCGCGAACACGATCGCCTTTACCACGCCAACGTTGTAACCGGTGAACCGCACGCGGTCCTCGTCGTCTCGGATCGCGATCATGACGCGACCGAACGGCGAGCTCACGATCCACTTCGCTGCGAGGTAGATGACGAGGAGCGCGATCACCGTCGCGTAGTAGAGCGTGTGCTGCGTAGCAGGACTCATCAGGTTCATGCCAAACAGCGAGGTGTAGCTCGTGAGGCCGTTGGTGCCACCGGTCCACTCTTGTTTACCTACGATCATGATGCTCAGCGACAGTGCGAGCGCCTGCGTGATGATCGAGAAGTAGGCACCCTTGACACGACTGCGAAACACGAGCAGGCCAAAGCAGAAGGCGAGGATGCCGGGCACCAAGACGACCGCGGCGAGGCTGACTGGGAGCGAGACGAATGGCTTCCAGAAGAACGGCAGCGCGTGGATGCCGCTCCATGTCATGAAGTCAGGGATCGGGTCGCCAAGCTCTTGGGCCGCCACGATCTTCATATGCATCGCCAGCGCGTAGCCACCGAGGCCGAACCACACGCCGTGTCCGAGGCTCAGCATCCCCGTGTAGCCCCAGATCAGGTCGAGGCCGATCGCGATCATCGCGAAGCACATGAACTTGCCGAGCAGGCTCAGACGAAAGTCCGAGAGCACCATCGGAGCGATCACCCCGAGCACGACCGCCAGTACGACGACTGGCAGCAGGCCCTGCGCCAGTCCGATGAGCCGGCTCGCCGGCGTCGGCGCCAGGCCTCGCTGTGTCCCTATCGTCTGTTCCATTTCAGCGCCCCCGCCTCGACACGATGCCCGCCGGTCGGAATTGGAGGAAGGCGATGACGATCAGGAACACCAGCACCTTCCCCAGCGCCGCGGTCGAGAAGAACTCGAGGATCACGTTGCCCCAGCCGATCGAGAGCGCGGCGACGATCGTGCCGACCAACTGTCCGATGCCTCCGAGGATGACGACGAGGAACGCGTCGACGATCCACTTCGTGCCCAGCGTCGGCCCGACAGAGCCGAGCAGCGCGAGCGCGCAGCCGGCGATGCCTGCGAGTCCCGAAGCGAGTCCGAACGTCAGCATGTCCACTCGCGGCGCGTCCACGCCCAGCGCGTTTGCGACCTCGCGGTTCTGCATGACCGCGCGCATCCGCCGGCCCGCCGCGGTCTTCCCGATGTAGTAGTACACGCCCGCGACGCACGCCGTGACGAGCACGAGGATGAAGAGGCGCGAGTACGGCATCGTGAACTGGCCGCTCACGTCGATGCCGCCTCGCAGCCAGTTTGGCACCGTTACCTGCACATTCTGCGCACCAAAGAGGCTGCGTGCGCCCTGCTGCAGCAACAAGCTCACGCCCCATGTCGCGAGCAGCGTGTCGAGGGGGCGACCGTACAGTCGACGAATCAATGTGCGTTCGAGGATCATCCCCATGATGCCCGCGATCACGAACGCGACCGGGATCGCGGCGACGAAGTAGATGCTGGCGCCGGCTGGCCCAAGCGCGCCCGTGAACACCTGCTCAAGCACGTACGCGGTGTAGGCCCCGACCATGATGAATTCGCCGTGGGCCATGTTGATGACGTTCATCAGCCCGAATGAGAACGCGAGACCTACTGCCACCAGCAACAGGATCGAGCCGTAGGACAGCCCGTTGAATAACTGTGACAGAACGATGTCCATCGCGATCTCCACGGCGGGCGGTGGCTCTGCACCACCGCCCGCCGGTTACGGACCGACCTCAGTCGGAGCAGACGCTCGTTAAGACGCCGGCTTCTGCTTTGCGAACTCTTTGGCCCAGGGATAGGTCTCCAGGAAGGGGTCCGGCTCCACGGGCTTCGGGGTCGCGTAGATCTCGTCGATCAGACCGTCCGTGCGGATCTTGCCCATGCGGAAGGTCTTGGAGATGTGGTTGTTCTTCGGGCTCACAGTGACGGTGCCCTCAGGCGCCTCAAACGTCAGGCCGGAGAGGGCCTTGCGAACCTCGGCCACATCCGTGCTCTTCGCCTTGTTCGCGGCCATCGACCAGAGGTACACGCCCGTGTAGGCCGCCTCGATCGGGTCGCCCGTCACGCGGTTCGCGCCGAACTTGGCCTTGTAGGCAGCCACGAACTTGTCGTTCGCCGGCAGCTTCGTGGTCTGGTAGTAGTTCCAGGCAACGAGGTGGTCCTTGAGGATGTCGCCACCGATGGCGCGTGCCTCCTCTTCGGCGATCGAGACCGAGCAGGTCGTGAGCTTGTCAGCGGTCAGGCCCGCGTCACGCAGCTGCTTGAAGAACGCGACGTTCGAGTCACCGTTCAGCGTGTTGTAGACGATGTCCGTGCCTGACGACTTGATCTTGCTGATCACCGTCGAGAAGTCGTTCGACCCACCCGACAGCGGCACATACTCCTCGCCGAGGATCTTGCCGCCGGCCGCCCCCACCTGGGCCTTGATGATGCCGTTGGCCGTGCGCGGGAAAACGTAGTCCGAGCCCAGCAGGAAGAAGTTCTTCTTGCCCTGGCCCATCAGATACTCGACGCTCGGCACGATCTGCTGGTTCGTCGTCGCCCCGATGTAGTAGATGTTCGAGTCCATCTCGAGGCCCTCGTACTGCACCGGGTAGAACAGCAGCGAGGCGCTGCCCTTGAACACCGGGCGCACCGCCTTACGGCTCGACGAGGTCCAGCAGCCGAAGACGACCGGTACTTTGTCGCTCTGGACCAGCTTCTTCGCCTTCTCAGCGAAGGTCGCCGGGTCAGACGCGCCATCCTCGACGATGGGCACCATCTTCTTGCCGTTCACGCCGCCGGCAGCGTTGATCTCGGCGATCGCGAGCTGCTCAGCGTCCACGACGGCCTTCTCGGAGATCGACATCACGCCACTTAGTGAGTGCATGATGCCCACCTTCAGGTCGCCGCTCGAGGCCGCACCGGCGCTCGACGTGCCGGACGAGGGCGCGGCGGTGCTCGACGCCGGAGCGCTCGATCCACCACACGCGTTGAGCAGCGCGCCCAACACCGGGAACGCAGCCGCTCCCGCACCAAGCCGGAACAGCCGTCGACGTGAAATCATGCTTTGCTGCTGCGGTCCCGCGTTCGAATCCTGCAACTCGTTCACCCCTTCTCGGTCGCATCGTTGTGTCGAGGCAAGTCCCTACCTCGAGCGTGAGTGGGACGTTAACGGGGTGTGATGACGGCTCAGTGACGGAAATGAGAAGTTTCTGTAACGCAACGGTTGCGTGCGGCAGGTCAGCGGGAGCACATCCGGACCCGCTGCTCAACGAACGCCATCGCCTGTAACGCGTCCCCGAGCGTCGGGAACAGCGCTCGAAAGCACGCGCCATCGCTCCGAAGCGCCGACGCGCCGCCGATGCCGTGCTCGCCGGTCACGCCATCCCACCAGTCGATCGAGGCCGGCGCCCAGTTGCCGAGCGCGATCATGGTCATGCTCGCGTCGAAGCCGTAATAGCCCGCCGGGTCATCCACCGGTGCTGCGCTCGGCTCCATTACAGCGTCTTCGAGAAAGGCGAGTCGCCCACCGACACGCGCTGTCGTGCGCACACGCAGTCGCGTGAATGCTCCCCGCTCACCCATGCCCGTGCGCCCCGGCACGATAATCGAGGCCGCGAGACAGCGGCCTTCCTCGTTCACGTCCATACGAAGTGCAGCTGTGTGGTCTGAGCCGACCTGTGGGATCACCGAGCCAGGGAAGAAGCATGCCGTCGCGTCGCGCGCGACGCTAATTGTCGTCGCCGTGCCACACGCTGCCTCCAGGGCGCGTCCGCGTACTGGCACTGCAGCCACGCCGCGCACGAGGAGTGCAGCACCCTCCTCGGCAACAATCGCGGTGCGATGCAGGTCTCCGGCGAACACGCCATCGCCGATCGTCTGGTGCACCGCCTCGGTCCAGCCGTCGGCCGCGCGATGCACTTGTGCCCAGCGCTGCGGCGCCGAGGCCCACGCGACCTGGCCGCGCCCGGCGCCGTCGACCACGAGGCGGGCTCGCGAGCTCGTCATGCGCGGGCTGCGGCGACCTCGGAGCGCACCCAGCGCGCCAGCGACTCGCGGTCGCCTGCGTCGCGGATATTCGTGATCAGTAGCGGCGCGCCTTTGCGGTTCGCCTCCGCGTCCCGGCGCATCACTTCGAGGTCCGCGCCGACGAGCGGTGCGAGGTCACGCTTGTTGATCACGAGCAGGTCGGAGTCGCACACGCCCGGCCCGCCCTTACGCGGGATCTTGTCGCCCCCCGCGACGTCGATGACGTAGACGATGCGGTCGACCAGCTCGCGGCTGAACGTCGCGGACAGGTTGTCGCCGCCGCTTTCGACCAGAATCAGCTCGAGCCCCTCGTGCCGCTCCTCGAGCAGGTCCATCGCTCGTAAATTGAGCGATGTGTCCTCGCGGATCGCGGAGTGTGGGCAGCCACCGGTGGCCACGCCCACGATCCGCTCGTCATCAAGCGCAGAGTTCCGCCGCAGGAACAACGCATCCTCTTCGGTGTAGATGTCATTCGTCACGACTGCGAGGTTCATCGTGTCGCGCAGCTCCTGACAGAGCGCCATTACACAAGCGGTCTTGCCGGAGCCAACAGGCCCGGCGATCCCAATGCGAAATGCAGCTTTCGAGTCGTGCACGATGACCTCCTACGAAGCGAACATGCGGAAGGGCAGGCGCGAGTGCAAAACGCTCGCGGCGTCAAGGTGTGGTGCAAACACACCGTAGTGCGTCGCCCCAAGGCGTGCGCGCTCGACAGCGACCTCGATGTTGTCGGTCGCGCCTGCAAGTAATCGCGCGGCCGCGGCCTGCCCGATGATCCCCAGCCGCACCGCCGCCTGGACTACGGCCTGTGCCATCCCAAACCCCAGTGCGGTCAGCACCATGTCCTCGTCAGCCTCGACGTCAGCGCCGACGGCACCGAACGCCACGGCGTACTGTCCCGATGTCTCATGCGAACGCACCGCAGCCAGTAGCCCTCCGATGCGCTTCCCACCGCCGAATGCACCGAGCGCACCCACGAGCAGCCGTTCGCCCATGGCACGCCCGGCCTCGCGTTCAATCTCTGTCGACACGGATGCATCGAGGCGTTCATCGCATCGCAGCAATGCCGTCACGCTCGAGGCGTGCATCGCCGCACGCGTAGCGGGGAGCGCTTGTCGCCCTATCGCCTGGTTGACGTACGTGCGCAGGAACGCCGCCACGTCTGCTTCGTTGGTCACGGCCCCAGACTGCTTCAGCCACTCGAGCCCGTGACTAAACGCGAAGCCGCCCACCGGGAACGACGAGTCCGCGATCTGTAGCAACCGCAGCAAGGGCTGTGTCGAGCTGGCCACGACTAGAACAGGAAGTAGCGCTGCGCCATCGGCAGCGACTCCACGGGCTCGCACGTCGCCAGTACACCGTCGACAGTGACCTCGAAAGTCTCGGGGTTCACCTCGATGCTTGGCGTCGCGTCGTTGAGCAGCATGTTGGCCTTGCCGATCTCACGCGTGTTGCGCACCGCCTCCGCCGGCGTCCGCACGCCGAGGCGGTCGAACACGCCAGCCACGAGTGCGGCCTTCGAGGTGAAGATGCGCCGCGTCGAGGGCGCCGCCGCCCCGAACATCGGCCGGTAGCGCACCGGCTGTGGCGTGGGGATGCTCGCGCCGGGGTCGCCCATCGCCGCGTGTGCGATGAAGCCGCCCTTGATCACCAGCTCCGGCTTGATGCCGAACCACGCCGGCGACCACAGCACCATGTCCGCGAGCTTGCCCGCCTCGATGCTCCCGACCAGGTGCGAGATGCCGTGCGCGATCGCCGGGTTGATCGTGTACTTCGCCACGTAGCGCTTGATGCGGTTGTTGTCTGCGATGCCATCACCTGCGAGCGCGCCTCGCTGCACCTTCATCTTGTGCGCGGTCTGCCACGTTCGCAGCACGACCTCGCCCGCCCGCCCCATCGCCTGCGAGTCGCTCGACATCATCGAGATTCCGCCGAGGTCGTGCAGGATGTCCTCGGCCGCAATCGTCGCCGGCCGGATCCGCGACTCCGCGAACGCGATGTCCTCGGGCACGTTCGGGTTGAGGTGGTGGCACACCATCAGCATGTCCAGGTGCTCCTGGATCGTGTTGACGGTGTACGGCCGCGTCGGGTTGGTCGAGGATGGCAGCACGTTCGGCAGCGAGGCGACCCGGATGATGTCCGGTGCATGCCCGCCGCCCGCACCCTCGGTGTGGAACGTGTGGATCGTGCGACCCGCGAACGCAGCGATCGTGTCCTCGACGAACCCGGCCTCGTTCAATGTGTCGGTGTGGATCGCCACCTGCACGTCGAATGCGTCGGCGACGCGCAGGCACACATCGATTGCCGATGGCGTCGAACCCCAGTCCTCGTGCAGCTTGAGGCCACACGCGCCCGCCTCGATCTGCGACCACAGCGCCTGCGGATCGCTCGTGTTGCCCTTTCCGAGGAATCCGAGGTTCACCGGGTACGCGTCGGCCGCCTCGAGCATCCGGTGCATGTTCCACGCGCCGGGTGTCGCGGTCGTCGCATTCGTGCCCGTCGCCGGGCCAGTGCCGCCACCAATCAGCGTGGTCACGCCGTTTGTCAGCGACTCCGTCGCGATTTGCGGCGAGATGAAATGGATGTGCGAGTCGATGCCGCCCGCCGTCAGGATCAGGTGCTCGCCGGAGATCACCTCGGTGCCCGCGCCGATCACGAGGCCCGGCGTGATGCCGTCCATCGTGTCCGGGTTGCCCGCCGCGCCGGCGCCGACGATCAGTCCGTCCTTCACGCCCACGTCGGCCTTGACGATGCCCCAGTAGTCGATGATCAGCGCATTCGTAATCACGAGGTCGAGCGCTTCACCGGGCGAGGCCATCTGCGCCATGCCGTCGCGGATCGACTTGCCGCCGCCGAACGACGCCTCGTCGCCGCGCACGTGCAGGTCTTGCTCGACCATCGCGAACAGCTCGGTGTCCGCAAGGCGCACGCGGTCGCCGGCGGTCGGCCCGTACAGGTGCGCGTACCGCTCGCGCGAGATCGAGAAGCTCACGAGCCGCTCCCCACGTCGAAGCCGCGCTCACGCGCACGAGCGAAGGCCGTGTTGCGGTCATCGCCCGCGGTCAGCCCGTTGAAGCCAAGGATCGTCTGGCTCCCCCCGAATCGCACGAGGCCGACGCGGTGCGTCTGCCCCGCCTCGAACCGCACCGCCGTTCCCGACGCAATGTCGAGGCGCCGTCCGAACGTCGCTGCCCGGTCGAAATGCAGCGCGCGGTTTGCCTCGAAGAAGTGGAAGTGCGAGCCAACCTGGATCGCGCGGTCGCCGGTGTTCGTGACCTCGAGCTCCAGCGCTACGCGCCCGTCGTTCAACGTGAGCTCGCCGTCGCCGTAGAGAATTTCACCTGGAATCATTGGATGCTGATTCATGGGATCGGGTTGTGCAACGTGACGAGCTTCGTGCCGTCCGGGAATGTTGCCTCCACCTGCACGTCTTCAATCATCTCGGGGATGCCGTCCATGACGTCCTCGCGAGTGAGGAACTGGCCCTGCATGCCCATCAGGTCGGCGACGGACACGCCGTCGCGAGCGCGCTCCATCAGCCCACTCGCGATGATCGCCACACTCTCTGGATAGTTGAGTCGTACGCCGCGCGCCTTGCGATCGCGCGCCACCATCGCAGCCACCGAGATCAGCAACTTGTCGATCTCACGATCGGTCAGCTTCATGCTAGCCCCCGTCTCTGAACGAAGCCGGAGCGTATCAGCGCATCGTTTCGCGAACATTTCGGCCGCAGTCGCCCATATTGTGAAGGCGCTGCACGCGCGGAGGCTCGGGTACGAAAACCCCCGCCTTCCGGCGGGCTCTTCGATCTTGCGGGGGTTAGAGCGGGAGACGGGATTCGAACCAGCGACCCTCTGCTTGAGAAGCAAAGCTTCTACAACAACGAGGGCAGGCACTCCGTCCGCCCGGTTCAAGATCTGGTAGCAGGGGGCGGATTTGAACCGCCGACCAAGGGCTTATGCGACCTCACCTCCAGCATGGGCTCGCTGCCACGTGCTTTCGCACCTCGAGACTTGCTCGCGTGGTTCGACGAATTCACGGCGCCGACCGATATCTACCTTGCAGCGCCGACTTCACCGACGGCGTGTGCTGCGCGACGAGCGCGCTGCCGACCTCCGGTGCACTGTTCGAGCCGCTGAATTGTCTTGCCACCGTCGCCTCGCGCGGGCCGAAGCCCTCGAGAGAGTCGGTAGTGGCTGGGATCCAAGACAGCGTTCTTCTGAAGGACTAAGTGCGTCAGCCGCCCTTGCTGCCGGACTCCGCGCCGTATCCCTGCCTCTGAGTATCGACGTCTTGGTTTCGGACCCGAGCGGCTTTGTAGGTGGGTGCAGTCGATGAACGATTCCCTACCCAATTGACCGTCGTTCCGCCATTGACGTGACTGCTCCGGCTATACATGATTACTCGAGCGAACTAACTTCTTGAGCCTCGCCGAGGCACCCGTCGAACTGGCTCCAACATCCGCGTATCACCTTCAGGGCTCGCCAACTACCGCTCCAGCGCGGTGAATGCTTCGATCAGCTCCGGGGCCTCGAAGGCGCGGTTGCGTCGGCCGACCGTCACCTGCGTGAAGATGCCCGCCTCGCCGAGCTGGTGTCGAACACCTGGATGAAGCCGACGGGCCCCGACGTGGCCGCCGAGAAGCTGACGACGGTGGAGAATGGGCTAGGCTGGCCGAGCGCGCCGGTGATCGATGCGCTGCCGGTGCCGATCACGGCGTTGGACTCGTCGCGCACCTCGACGGCGAGCTGGTTGTGCTGGGTGGCGCGTCCGCGGCCGGTGACGATGACGGGCGCGGTGATGGTGGCGTTGGGGGCGGGCGCGGTGATCTCGATGCGCTCAGCGTAGGAGAGTCAGAGCGACGGGAAGCGCCGGCGCACGAAGAGCAAGCCGGCGAGCGCGCCGCCGAACGCGAGCAAGCGCGCGAACAACCTGCGCATGCCGACCTCCTTAGCCGCGTGCGGCGCGCGGCTTGACCGCGCGACGCCTCCGCGCAGTGTACCGCGACGCCGCCCGCCGGGCGGCACGCCGGGCTATGCCTCGGCGCGCGGCCGGGCACGAGGGCCTGCGCGCGGCGTGCGCAGGTGACGCGGGCGGGGCCGATCGCTGTCGGCGTCGCGCCTCAGCCCGTGACACCCACGACGACGACGCCAGCGACCACGAGCAGCGCGCCGAGGACGGTGCGGCGCGTGATACGTTCGATGTCGCGCAGCAGGAGCGTGGCGAGCACGAGCGTGAAGAGCGGGTTGGTGGAGACGAGCGGCGACACGATCACGACGTTGCCGCGGCCGAGCGCCTGGAACATCAGCAGCACGCCGCCCGCGGAGCAGCCGCCCGCGCCGGCGAAGTAGAGCACGCCGCGGCGGCTGTAGCCGTTGCGCGGCAGCGCGCGCGCGGTGAGCACAAAGAGCCCGAGCGTGCCCCACGCGAGGGCCAAGAAGGTGGCGACGAGCGGGGGTGCGAGGTCCGACACGGTGTGCCGCGCAAGCACCTGCGCGGTACCATAGGCGACGGCGGCGCCAAGCCCGAAGGCCACGCCGGCAAGGGTGCGGCGCGCGGGGGCGCGGTCCTCGGCGCTCGTCGCGCGCTCGGCCGTCGCGCTCACTGCTGCGCCTGGGGGCCGCTGAGCGTGACGTAGAGGCCGCCGAGGATGAGCGCGATGCCGAGCGCAGTCGCGGGGCGCAGCTCCTCGCCGGTGAAGGCGACGGCGACCGCCACGGCGAACAACGGCGCCGAGGCGAGCAGCGGCGTGGAGCGGCCGACGCCCAGGCGGCTCATCGCCATGTAGTTGAACAGCCGTCCGATCGGGAAGTTGAGGACGCCGACGACGGCCAGCAGCAGCACGGCCGAGCGCGACACGTCGCGCAGCTCGCCCGGCTGCAGGATGGCGACGAGCGCGCCGGTGAGCAGCAGCCCGGCGACGAGCGAGATGAGCGTGCCGAGCGCCGTCGGCATGTCGCGCAGGCCGAGGCGCACGAGCACGGCGCTCAGCCCCCATGCGAAGGCGGCGGTGACGGCGAGCGCGACCGCTAGCATGCGCGCAGCGCCGTGCCGCGCGCGCGTGCGGCCGGTGAGCCTAGAGCGGTGTGCACGGCGTCACGCCGCGGGCGCGTAGCAGCCGTCGAGGAAGCGGTAGAGGTAGTCACACGCCTGCTCGACGACCGCGACCACGCGGTCGTCGTCGTCCGCGAGCGACTCGATGAGCGCGAGCTCGGAGCCGGAGTGCTCGACGTCGGCGGCGAGGTGCACGCTCCAGAAGGCGAACTGCTCCGGCGTGAAGCCGTAGTGCGTACGCAGGCCGCTGATCTTCTCCCACGCGATGTCCGGCACCTGGCCCTCGTACGCGAAGAGCGCGGCGAGCGCCTCGGGCACGGGCGCGCGCGTGGCCACGTCGCGGTAGTGCGCAACGAGCGCGGCGGTCTGCGCGTTGAGCGTCGAGCGTTCGACCTCGTCGCGCGGCACGCCGAGCGCGGCCGCGAACTCGAGCCAGAGCGCGCGGTGGTTGCGGGGACCGTGCTCCTCGTCCCACAGGTTATCGAGGATGTGCTGGCGCACGCCAGGGTCGGCGACGCGCGTGTGGATGGCGCTGAGCAGGCGGGGGAACTCGGCCTCGAAGTGGAAGTACTGGCGTGCGTACTCCTGGAGCCGCTCGACGGGAAGCGTGCCGGCGGTCCATGCCCGGTAGAACGGGTGCTTGAGCAGCGAGCGCTCGGCGAGGACCGCGTGCACGCGATCGGCGAGCGTCAACCCGGTGGTGGTCATCGGTGGCCCTCCCTTGGTTGGTGGCTGAGGCTGGCAATGCTAAGAGAGAATCGCCGCGCCGAACAGGCGCAGCGCGCGGCGCTCCGACGGCCGCGAGCCACCCGATGGGTGGCTCGCGGTAGCGCGTCGAGAGGCTCAATGCGCCGGAACCTGCGCCGGCGCGAGCCCGCTGGCGCAGCGGAACGCTGCTTAGCCGCGCGGCAGACCGAGGCCGCGCGTGGCGATGATGTTGCGCTGGATCTCGTTGGAGCCGCCGGCGATGGTGCCGACGACGGTGTGACACGAGGCCTGGGTGTGCTTGGCGTGCAGCGGCGCAAGCGGCTCGGCGGGCGACCAGAGGTGCGCGTAGAGCCCGAAGGCCTTCATGCCGGTGCGCGCGACGCGCTGGGCGAGCTCGGTGGAGTAGAGCTTGCCCATGGAGGCCTCGTAGTTGGGCAGCGTGCCGGCCGCGTGCATCGAGGCGACGCGCAGCGCGAGGTTGTACATCACCTCGGACTCGACGTAGCGGTCGACGATCTCGTTCTTGACGAGCGAGGCGCGGTTCGGGGTGGCGTCGGTCTTCACGTTCGCGACTAGCTCGTCCATGTTGCGGCGGTGCGCGACGGCACCGCCGATGCCGGAGCGCTCGTAGTCGAGCAGGGTCATGCCGACGTACCAACCGCGGTTCTGCTCGCCGATGAGGTTCGCGGCGGGGACGCGCACGTCCTCGTAGAACGTCTCGTTGGTGGCGTGCTCCCAGCCCATCGAGATGATCGGGCGCACGCTCACACCGGGCGTGGTCGCGTCGAGCACGAGGAAGGAGATGCCGCGGTGCTTGGGCGCGTCGGGGTCGGTGCGGAAGAGACCGAAGATCCAGTTGGCCTTGTGGCCGGCGGAGGTCCACAGCTTCTGGCCGTTGATCACGTACTCATCGCCGTCGCGCACCGCGCGGCACTGCAGCGAGCCAAGGTCCGAGCCGGCGCCGGGCTCCGAGAAGCCCTGCGCCCAGCGCAGCTCACCGGTGAGCGTGGGGGCGAGGAAGCGCTGCTTCTGCTCCTCAGTGCCGTGCACGAGCAGCGTGGAGCCAATCAGCGAGCCGCCGATCTCAGGGGCCTCCGCGATAGCGAACTCCTGCTTGAGGATGAACTGGTCGAAGGGCGTGAGGCTGGCGCCGCCGTGCTCCTTCGGCCAGTGGGGCTGGCCCCAGCCGCGTTCGGCGAGCGCCATGGCCCACTCCTTGGCGGCGGCCTGCTGATCGGGCGTGCCGTTGTGGAGGTCCTGCTGCCAGTCGTTCTCGAGTCCGCTGTCGAGGTGGCGGCGTAACTCGTGGTCCTTGTAGTAGGCGGGCAGGCGGTCCTGCAGGAACGCGCGAACGTTGCTCCGGAACTCGGCCTGCTGCGGAGTGTCGTTCCAGTCCATCGATGCCTCCTCGTGCGAGTCGCGATGCTGCTCACTGTGCCCTGCGCGCGTCCCCAACCGCCCGCACGCCTTTGCCCGGCGGCGCGGTCGTCGTGGCCATGCGGAGCCTCCTCGAGCTCGGCACGATTCTACTATGTCCGTGGTAGCGAGCGCCGTGCGGTGGCGGTCCGGGGTACCGAGCCGCCGCGAGCAGCCGCCGCGGGCGCACCCACGGCTACTGGACATCGAAGGACATGCCGCTGCCCTGGAAGAAGCGGTAGACCATTTCGAAGTCGCGGTCCCAAATCTTCTTGAAGAGCTCGCGACGCTTCTCAGGGTTGAGCTCGGTGCGCCCGACCTCGACACAGGTGTCGGTGTCCAGGTCGGTGATGTGGTGGCGGTTGCCGGGCGACTTGGAGTGCACCTGGTTGTAGAAGCAGTTGTCGGCGTCTTAGCCGGCGGCGCTCCAGCCGCTCGTCGTCGCCTCAGCGAGGCGGCCGCCGACCCACTGCGAGTTGAACTCGGTGTAGTCGGCGCGACACGCGGCCAGCGTGATGCCGGCCTGGCGGAACTGTTCGGTGAGCAGCTCGGCGCGCTGCTGGTCGTACGTAGCGTAGGTGTAGAACGTCGCGTCGATCTTGAAGTCTTTCTGGCCGGCCGCCCCCAGCAGCTTCTTCGCCTCGGCGACGTCGCCCTGGGGCTTGTGGTACTGGCCGAACTCGCCTTTCTTGTAGTCGAGGCGCTTGTCGAACAGGAGACGCAGGGTGAGTTCGGCAGCACCACACCCAGGCCGTCGTACAGCACCTGGATCGTGAACTCGTGGGTCTGGGCCAGCGCCATGACGCGGCAGATGCGTTCGTCCTTGAACTTCGGGTTCTGATAGTTAACGCCGAGCCCGCAGCCGCCGGCGGCCTGGAAGGGGCTGGTGACCTGCACGCCCGGGTTGCTCTTCTCGACCGCCTGCGCCTCGGTGAGGCGCGTGACGAAGGAGTAGGCGTAGTCGACCTGGCCGGCGCGGAACGCGGCGAGCCGCGCGCTGGTGTCCACCTAGATGCGGAACTGCAGGCCGTCGAGGTGCGGCTTGCCGCCCCAGTACGTGGGGTTCCCCGCTCGAAGTTGACTTCCTGGCCCTGCTTTCGCGTCCTTGAAGACCATCGCGCCGGTGCCGACGACCTTCTTCTCGATCCCGCCGGAGTCGGCGGGCTCCTTCGCGAACATCGGCTAGTAGCGGCCGGCGAGGGGCGTGATGAAGTCGGCGAGTGGGCTTTTGAGCGTGATGCGCAGCGTGGCCGGGTCGGGCGTCTCAATCTTGTCGGACTCGGTCCAGTAGGAGCGGTGCACGCCCTCAGCTGCGTAGCGCTCGTAGACGATCTTGGCGTCGGCGGCAACGAAGTCGCGCCCGTTGACGGGTGCGATGTTGTGCCACTTCACGCCGGGGCGGATCTTGAACGTGTAGGTCAGGCCGTCCGGCGAGCACTCCAATGAGGCCGCGAGGCCGGGGCGCATCTCCAGCTTGGCGAGTAGGTTCATCTTGACCCCGGAGACGAACTCGAGCAGGCGCTCGTTGGCGACGTTCGGCGCGGTGATGGTGTCGCCGGCCGCGGAATTCGTGGTGTCCCACGTCGAGGTGTCCCAGCTGACGGCAGCGACGAGCGTGCCGCCGTCCTTCGGGGTCTTGTCGGCCGGTTCCGGGAACTGGTACGGGTACGGTTTGTCCGCGTCCTTGACGAGCTTGCCCTCGCCGGCGGCCGGCGCGTCGCCGCCGGCGGGCGCTGCGCCGGTATCCTCCGCATCGTCGTCGCCACCGCAGCCGATGAGCGCTGCCACGGCCAGCCCGCCGATGGCCAGCGTGCCGCCGCGCAGCGCCGTGCGCCGCGTCAGCCGTGAGCCCAGTGATTCGAAGTCCATGCGAGCCTCCCTCTGGCTGCGCACGCGAAACGCGTGCTCACAAGGATTGCAATAAGCCGCCCGGCTGGATGGGAGGCCGAGCCGGGCCCCCGGGTGTGCCGCCGTGGTGGCGAGAGCGTGGAGCGCGCGCAGGCGAGCGCTAGGGCCGGCGCGGTTAGCCGGCGTCGTCCGAGGCATAGGGCACGAGGTCGACGCCTGCCGGGCCGGCGATCACCGCGAGGCGGGAGGCCATCGAGGCCTCCACTCCCGCGCAGAGTGCGGCGAGCACCTCGGCGGAGGGCGCGGGGGTCGCCGCCGCACCCTCGGGGGCGTCGAGACGGCGCCAAACGCGCACGCGGGCGCCGGGCACCGCGCGCAGCGCGGCGACGAT
>VGPB01000014.1 GCA_016875695.1 Chloroflexota bacterium
CGCGGCGGGCGCGGGGCCGGCCGGCGCCGTCGCTAGCGCGCAGCGTGGCCGAGCTGGTGCTGTACGGGGCCGCCGGCTGCACGCTCTGCGCCGAGGCCGCCGCGCAGCTCGCTCCGCTGCGTCGCGCCTACCGCCTCGTCTACCGCGAAGTCGACATCCACGACGACACGGCGCTCGCGCGCCGCTACCTGCTCGAGGTGCCGGTCGTGACTGTCGACGGCGTCGTCGCGAGCGCCGGCCCGCTGGACCTCGACGCCGTGCGCGCGGCGCTGCGCCGGGCCGGCCTGCTCTAGCGGAACGCGGCTAGTGGATCAGGTAGACGTTCGTCAGGTCGGCGATTTGCTGGAACGCCGAGTTCAGGCCGGCCGCGTCCGGTGAGTACAGGTAGATGCCGCCGCCCATGCCGATCACGTGCACGACGAGCCCCGCGTTGTACGCCCGGTCGGCCTAGTCGGTCGTGAAGTTCGTCGCCTGCACGCACTCGTTGGCGCTACCGCAGTACACCTACGACGTGCTTCTACCGCAGCTCGCTAGGCTCGAGTTGTTGTAGTAGTGCGGGATGCCGTCCGTGAGTAGCACGATCACGCGCACCGCGTCCGGCCGCGAGCGCGCCGAGAGCAGTTCGCAGCGCCACTGGTAAAGCGCGTGGCCGATGTTCGTCGAGCCGCCCGGCGGCAGGGTCGAAATTGTTGTGTTGTATGGCGAGCCCGGGCCGAAGACGTGCGAGAGCTGGTGGTTGAGCGTCGAGGTCGTCGCGTGCGACGTGAGGCCGAGCTGGTCGTACTGCGGTACGAACAGGTTCGCAAACGTCGTGGCCGCGTTCTGCACGTTGGACCATGGCAGCAGCGGCGCAGAGTCGCTGCAGCGGCCGTTCGGCGGCGTGTCGAAGCACATCGACCCCGAGCGGTCGAGCACGAGCACCACGTCGCGGGGTGAGCTGCGCGCCTCCGTCTCGCGCTGCACGGTCACGCCGCTGATGCCGTGGAGCTTGTCGAATGTGGTCTGGATCGACGCTTGCGCAGCGATGTGTGTGCGCGCGTCCGTCCTCGCCGGGAACGACACTACGATGCCGCTCGACGCGTCCAGGTGCGGCCGGTTCAGCGTGAAGTACTCCTCGGCGGTCAGTTCGCCGCCGTTGTGTCGGGCAGCCGCTGCGTGCTCGCGTGCGCCGCTGCGTCGGCCGCGTTCTGCAGCTCGCGCTGCAGTGTGAAGAAGTGCGTCACGTCCACCGTCAACGCCCCATGCCGAGCATCGCTGTCATCACCATCGTAGCGATGATCATGGCGACGCCCTGCTCCTCGGACGCCAGCCGCCCTACGACACCGCGCAGCACACCATGCAGCGGACTGCTCCCTGCCGCCGGGCCGCTCGGCGAGCCTGCCCTGCCGGGATCTGTGCACAGGGGAACGGCCGCGGCGTTCATAGGGGGTCCCCCTAGGACACGCCTCGTTTGACAGCCGCATGGGCGCGCCCTAGCCTCGTCTGACACGCGCCGTCGAGCGGTCCGGAGCCGACGACGACCCACGTGCGGTTCATCGAGAGTGGTGGAGGGCTCGGCCCCGCGAAGCCACGGCAACCTGCCGCCCCCCCCGGGGGGGCGGCCACGGTGCCAATTCCGCCTCGGCGCGCCCGCAGACGCCGGGAGAGATGAACGAGGAGCGACGATGGCCCACCGGCACCGCTTCGAACGCGCTCGCGATGCGCGCCGCGCACGGCGGCGCATGGCGATGCGCCTGCCCGCTCGCGCCTAGCGCGGAGCGGGCTCCGTCGCCGCGCGGGCAGCACTCGTGCGATCCACGCCATCCCTCCACCGGTCGCGCGGCCCGGAGCCGCGCAGCCCGAAACCAGAGACGCCGACGCCGGCGAGCCGGAGCTAGCGATGTCCTTCGAGACCGCCCTGCGCTGCAGGGAATGCGGGCGCGAGTACCCGCTCATGCCCATCTACTCGTGCGAGTTCTGCTTCGGACCGCTCGAGGTCGCCTACGACTACGACGCCATCCGCGAGGCGACTTCCCGCGATCGCATCGCGGCCGGCCCCACCACGCTCTGGCGCTACGCCGAGCTGCTGCCCTGCGACCCTGCGTACAGGGTCGACCTGGGCACGGGCTTCACGCCGCTGCTGCGCGCCGACCGCCTCGCCCGCGCGATCGGCCTCGACACGCTGTGGCTGAAGAACGACACCGTGAATCCCACCTGGTCGTTCAAGGACCGCGTCGTCTCGGTGGCCATCGCACGCGCGCGCGAGTTCGGCTTCGAGGCCATGGCCTGCGCCAGCACCGGCAACCTCGCCAACTCCGTCGCCGCCCATGCTGCCCACGCCGGCATGGCCGCCTATGTCTTCATCCCGCACGACCTTGAGGAAGGCAAGGTCGTCGGCAGCGCCGTCTACGGGCCCACCCTCGTCATGGTCGAGGGCTCCTACGACGACGTGAACCGGCTCTGCTCGGAGGTGGCCGGCACCCGCCCGTGGGCGTTCGTGAACATCAACGTCCGCCCGTACTACGCCGAGGGCTCGCGCACGCTCGCCTTCGAGGTCGCCGAGCAGCTCGGCTGGCGCGCCCCGGACCGCTGCGTGGCGCCGATGGCGTCCGGCTCGCTCTTCACCAAGATCTGGAAGGGCTTCCAGGAGCTGCACAAGGTCGGGCTGCTCGACACCGCACCACACACCCGCATGTCCGGCGCGCAGGCCGCGGGCTCCTCGCCCATCGCCACCGCGTTCAAGCACGGCACGTTCAACTTCGTGCCCCAGAAGCCGAACACTATCGCCCGCTCGCTCGCGATCGGCAACCCGGCGGACGGCTACTATGCACTCAAGGTGATGGAGGAGACCGGCGGCGGCGCTGAGCTCGCCACCGACGACGAGATCGTCGCGGGCATGCGCCTGCTCGCCGAGACCGAGGGCATCTTCGCCGAGACCGCGGGCGGTGTGACCATCGCCTGCCTCAAGCGGCTCGTGGAGAGCGGCGCGATCCGCCGCGACGAGGAGACGGTCGCCTTCATCACCGGTGGCGGTCTCAAGACGATCGAGGCGCTGGCCGACAAGCTCACCCCCGCGGTGCGCGTGCCCGCGAACGCGGCCGCGTTCGACCTCGCGCTCGCGGAGCACCGCACGCTCGTCGGCGCCGGTGCGGCGGGAGGTGCGTGATGGCGAAGCGGCGTGTGCGCTTCACGTTCGAACCACAGCTGATTAAGGAGCCCGTCATCTACCGTCTCGGTCAGGAGTTTCGCCTCGTGACGAACATCCGCATGGCGGACGTCGACGAGGACGTCGGCTGGGTAGTGCTGGAGCTGGAGGGTGAGCCGGCGGAGATCGACCGCGGCATCGCGTGGGCGGAGCAACAGGGCGTGCGCGTCGACCCCGCGCTGGGCGACGTCGTCGAGGGGTAGGGCGCAGCGAGATGGCCGTCAACGTCAAGATCCCCACGCCGCTGCGCGCCCTCACAGGCGATGCCGACACCGTCGCCGCCGACGCCGCTACCCTCGGCGAGCTCGTTGGCGTGCTCGAGCGCGGCTATCCTGGCATGCGCGAACGCCTCTGCGACGAGACCGGCTCGCTGCGGCGCTTCGTGAACGTTTACATCAACGGCGAAGACGTGCGCTTCCTCGCTGGCCTCGACACCGCGCTCAAGTCCGGCGATGAGGTCTCGATCGTGCCGGCGGTGGCAGGGGGTTAGCGGATCCCGCTGCCCGCGCTACCGCCCGCGGCGCTTGAACAGCCACGTGGCGAGCGGCGCCGCGATGGCGATGATGCCGATGTTCCACGCGAACGCCCACACCGCGGCGTAGCCCATTGGCGCGTCCACCATCCACGCGCGCATCGCGTTGATCACGTGCGTCAGCGGCTGATTCTCCGCGAACGCGCGCAGGATCGCCGGCATCGTGTCCGTTGGGACGAACGCGCTCGACACGAACGTCAGCGGAAAGATCGCCACGAACCCTACCCACTGCGCCGCCTCGAGCGTCTTCACGAACAGCCCGAGGATCGCCGACAGCCATGAGATCGCCAGCGTGAACAGCACCGCCAGCAGGATCACCAGCAGCCACTCGCCTGGGCTTGCCGTCGGCCGGAAGCCCACCACGAAGCTCAGCACGAACACGATCAGCGCCGACACGAAGTTGCGGAACAGGTCCGCCGTGATGTGCCCGATGAGGAGCGCGCTCGGGCACATCGGCAACGAGCGCAGCCGGTCGACGATGCCCTGCTGCAGGTCCACCGCGAGGTTGGTCGTCGTGTAGTTCGCGCCGAACGCGAGCATCTGCACGAGGATGCCGGCGATCAGAAAGTTCACGTAGCTGATCTCGCCCGTGTTGATCGCGCCGCCCAGCACGTAGCGGTTGAGCACCAGGAACATGATCGGGAACAGTGCGACCGCCATCAGCTGATCGAGGCTGCGCGTGATGTGCAGGATATTGCGCCGCGCCATCAGCGCCGAGTCGATCGCGGTCCAGTACCCCCCGGGCCGTTGCTCCCGCTCCACGGGCTCCGCCACCGTCGTCGATACGCTCACGCCCCGCGCCCTCCTGCGCTCGGCGTCGCCCCGTCTGACGTGTCGTGACCCGTGAGCGTCAGGAATACGTCGTCGAGGGTCGGGCGGCCGAGCGCCACCGTCTCGACCGCGACGCCGGCTGCGCCGAGTACGCCGAGCAGCTCGCGGAGCTCCGCCGTGCCGTCCGTCGTGGCCATCGTCAGCGCGCCGCGTTCCCGGTCCACCTCGAAGCGGCTGCTGCTCACCGCGCGCGCGGCGCGGTCCAGCTCTTCCGGGCCGCTGAACGTTAGCACCAGCCGGTCCGCGCCCACGCGGCTCTTCAGCTCGCTCGCGCTGCCCTCCGCGATCACGCCGCCATGGTCGACCACCACGATCTGGTCGGCGAGCTGGTCCGCCTCGTCCATGTATTGAGTGGTCAGCAGGATGCTGCGTGCCCGCAGCGGCCAGCTCCCGGATCATCCCCCACAGCGCAAGCCGGCTGCGCGGGTCCAGCCCCGTCGTCGGCTCGTCGAGGAAAATCACCGGCGGTGCCGCGATCACGCTCATCGCCAGGTCCAGCCACCGCCGCATGCCGCCCGAGTACGTGCGCACCGGCCGGCCGGCTGCCTCCACCAGCTCGAACTGCTTCAGCAGCCTTGCCGCCCGCGCGCGGGTGTCCTGCGGGCTCAGCCGATACAGCCGCGCGATCAGCTCCAGGTTTCCCGCCCCGTCAGGAAGTCGTCCACC
The DNA here is from genome assembly GCA_016875695.1 of Chloroflexota bacterium. Lineage (GTDB taxonomy): Bacteria > Chloroflexota > Dehalococcoidia > UBA2979 > UBA2979 > SHYP01. The sequence goes on from VGPB01000014.1 coordinate 5,214, forward strand.
GCGGCGAACTGGCCCGTCAGCCCGATCACCGCGCGCACCCGCGCGGCCCCTCGCACCACGTCGTGGCCCTCGACGTAGGCGCGCCCGCCGTCGGGCAGCAGCAGCGTGCTGAGGATGCGGATGGCCGTCGTCTTGCCCGCGCCGTTCGGACCCAGCAGCGCGAGAATCTGCCCGCGCGCGACGCTGAACGTGATGCCCCGCAGCACTTTTAGCTCTCGGTACGACTTCTCGAGCTTGTGCACGGCGATGGCGGATGGAGCTTGCATCCGCGTAGTATTCGACGCTGTCTCGGAGGCGCGGACCCCGCGCGCCGATCCGCTGCGACCCGTCCCGGCACGTCCCGCGGCGCGTGGTATGATGTTGACTAACTTGGTCGAGAATTCGGGCGGTGCCGCGATGCACATCGGGACGAAGGGCGACTACGGCGTGCGCGCGCTCATCGACCTCGCGCTCTACAGCGGCGACCGGCCTGTGCAGCGCGCTGAGATCGCGCGCCGCCAGCACATCCCGGAGTCCTACCTGGACCACCTGCTCGGTCAGCTCCGCCGCGACGGCTTCATCCGCTCCACGCGCGGCCCCGGCGGCGGCCATCGGCTGACGCGCCCCGCCGAGGAGTTCTGCCTGCTGCACATCCTCGAGAGCCTCGAGGGCTCGCTCGCCCCGATGCCCTGCCTTGAGGACAACGAGGGCGCCGGCGAGCCGCATTCCGTGTGCGCGCAGCAATGGATCTGGCGCGAGATCTACGACGACATGTGCGCGCGCCTCGCCGCCGTCTCCCTCGCCGACCTCGCCGCTCGCGAGCGCGAGCGCATGTGCGGCGCCACGCTCAGCTACGCGATCTAGGGCGCGCGTATGGCCACCATCGAACGGGAAGCCTTGAGCGGGGAGGGCATCGTCGACTCCGTGCTCGAGCTCGTCGGCGCGACGCCGCTCGTGCGGCTCGCGCGCGTCACGCCCCCGGGCTCCGCGGAGCTGCTCGGCAAGCTCGAGGCGCGCAACCCCGCGGGCTCCGTCAAGGACCGCATCGCGCTCGCCATGGTCGAAGCCGCCGAGCGCGACGGCCGGCTGCAGGCCGGCGCGACCCTCGTCGAGCCGACCTCCGGCAACACCGGCATCGGCCTCGCTATGGTCTGCGCGCGCAAGGGCTACCGGCTCGTGCTGACGATGCCGGAGGACTACAGCATCGAGCGCCGGCGCCTGCTCGAGCGCTTCGGGGCGGAGCTGCAGCTCACGCCCGCCATCGAGGGCATGACCGGCGCGGTGTTTGCGGCGCAGGAGCTGGTGGAGCAGCGCGGCTACTGCATGCTGCAGCAGTTCGACAACCCCGCGAACCCGGAGGTGCACCGCCGCACCACCGGCCCGGAGATTCTGCGCGCGACCGAGAACCGTCTCGATGCGTTCGTTGCGGGCGTGGGCACCGGCGGCACGATCACCGGCGTTGGCCACGCGCTGCACGCCGCCGGCGTCGCCGCGCGCGTCGTCGCCGTCGAGCCCGCGCGCTCGGCCGTGCTGCAGGGCGGGCGCGCGGGGCTGCACGGCATCCAGGGCATCGGCGCGTCCTTCGTGCCCGGCGTGCTGGATCGCGACATCTACGACGAGATCATCAGCGTCCGCGACGAGGACGCCTACGCGATGACGAAGCGCCTGACGCGCGAGGAGGGCCTGCTCGTCGGCGTCTCCTCCGGCGCCAACGTCTGGGCGGCGCTGCAGGTGGCCGCTGAGCTCGGCCCCGGCCGGCGCGTGGTGACGATGCTGTGCGACACCGGCGAGCGCTACCTCAGCGTGGCGCTCTGAACGTTCGAGCGCAGTGACTGTGGAGGGACGGCAGCCCATGCCCGTGAGCATCTATATCCCTGGCCCGTTCCGGCGGCTCACCCACAACCGCGAGTACGTGTCCGTCGAGGGCACCACCGTCGCCGAGGTGCTGGACGCCGTGAACGCGCGCTACCCGGGCTTCGACATGCTCGTCTACAACCGCGAGCGCGCGATCCCCGCACACATCAACATCTACGTGAACAATCAGGAGATCCACGAGCTCGACGGCACCGCCACCGCGCTCCAGGACGGCGACCAGCTCGCGGTGATCCCCGCCGTCGCCGGCGGCGCCGGCGCGCCGGGCAACGGCGCAGTGCCCGCCAGTGCGGCGCTCACTCCGGACGAGGTGATGCGTTACTCGCGGCACATCATCATGAACCAGGTCGGCCCGGGCGGGCAGCGCAAGCTGCGCAACGCGAAGGTGCTGGTCGTCGGCGCTGGCGGCCTCGGCTCGCCCGTCGCCATCTACCTCGCGCTCGCCGGCGTCGGCACTATCGGCATCGTTGAGTTCGACACCGTTGACCTCTCGAATCTGCAGCGCCAGCTGCTGCACCAGACCGCCGACGTCGGCAAGCGCAAGCTGCAATCGGCGCGCGAGACGCTCGCCGCGTACAACCCGCACGTCACCATCGTCGGCCACGAGGCGCCGCTCACCTCGGACAACGCCTTCGATATCATCCCGCAGTACGACATCATCGTGAACGGCGCCGACAACTTTGCCACGCGCTACCTCGTCAACGACGCCGCGTACCTGTCCGGCAAGACTCTCGTCGACGGATCGATCCTGCTCTTCGACGGCCAGGCGACGGTGTTCAAGCCCGGCTCCGGCTGTTACCGCTGCCTCTACCCCGCGCCCCCGCCGCCCGGCCTCGTGCCCTCGTGCGCGGAGGCCGGCGTGCTCGGCGCGATCACCGGCATCGTCGGCTCGATCCAGGCCACCGAGGTCTTCAAGCAGGTGCTCGACATCGGCGAGCCGCTCGTCGGCCGGCTGCTGCTCGTGGACGCGTTGACCATGGAGTTCCGCACGATGAAGCTGCGCCGCGACCCGGAGTGCCCGCTCTGCGGCGAGCACCCCACGGTCACGACGCTCATCGACTACGACCAGTTCTGCGGCTCGCCGCCGCTCGTGGCGCCGGAGCCGGAGCCGGCCGCCGTCGGCGGCGACAGCTAGCCTGGTCGGTCGCGCGCGCACGCAGCGGAAGGAGGCATGGGTTGGCGGTGCAGGTGCAGGTCACGTCGGTGATTCAGAAGGTTGTGGACGGACAGCGGCAGCTCGACGCCGAAGGCCTGAACGTCGCCGAGCTCATCGATGACATCGAGCGACGCTACCCGGGCTTTCGAGCGCAGCTCATGGACGAGCACGGCCAGCTGCACCGCTTTGTGAACATCTACCTCAACGACGAGGACATCCGCTTCATGCAGGGCGCGGCCACCGCGCTCTCAGACGGCGATTGCGTCTCCATTCTCCCCGCGCTCGCTGGTGGGTGTCACCTGCCGTGACGGGCACGGGCCAGGGCGCTGTCCGTGCGCGAGTCGTCGGTCGACGCGTGATCGTGGCGAGTGACGTCGAAGGGGCTTTGGAGACTCCCGTGGCGACTGGAGCGATCGGACTCGTGGGTCCGGGGGCGAAGCCCCCGCAACAGGGCGGGCGGACGGGCTCCGCCAGCCCGAAGGGCTGTCCTTACCGATCTTAGGGCGGAGGAGACACGCCAGTGCGCTACGCGAGCATGCTCGAGCTGGTCGGCAACACGCCGCTCGTCGAGATCCCCCCGCTCTCGCCGAAGCCCTCCGTGCACCTGTGGGCCAAGCTCGAGGGGCAGAACCCCACCGGCTCTGTCAAGGACCGCATCGCGAAGTTCATGATCGAAGCCGCCGAGCGCGACGGCAGGCTGCGACCCGGCCAGCGCATCCTCGAGCCCACGTCCGGCAACACCGGCATCGCGCTCGCCATGATCGGGCGGCTGCGCGGCTACCCGGTGACCGTCGTGATGCCCGACGCCGTGAGCGCCGAGCGCATCGAGATCCTGCGCGCGTTCGGCGCCGAGATCATCTTCTCGCCCGGCGACCTCGGCACGAACGGCTCCGTCGCCATGGCGCGCGAGGTCGCCGCGCAGCACCCCGACTGGTTCATGCCTTTCCAGTACGAGAACGCCGAGAACCCGCGCGCCCACTACGAGACCACCGCGCCCGAGATCATCCGCGACCTCCCGGCGGTCGATGCCTTCGTCGCGGGCCTGGGCACGGGCGGCACGCTGACCGGCGTCGGGCGGCGGCTCAAGGCGCACAACCCGGCCGTGCGCATCGTCGCCGCCGCGCCCCACCCCGGCGACCTCGTGCAGGGGCTACGCGCGCTCGAGGACGGCTATATCCCGCCGGTCTTCGACGAGACGGTGCTCGACGGCCGCATCGTCGTGGACTCGCAGAGCTCGTTCCGCGCGACCCGCGACCTTACCGTGCGCACCGGCATCTTCGCCGGTGTCTCTAGCGGCGCGGCCGTACGCGCGGCGCAGAAGGTTGCCGAGCGCATGGACGCCGGCCACGTCGTCTGCCTGCTCGCGGATGGCGGCTGGAAGTACCTGTCCTCCGGCCTGTGGACCCAGGACTACGAGGCGATCGAGGAGCGCGTCGGCTCCCAGCTCTGGTGGTAAGCTCGCTCGCGCGGGCGCTTGACCTTCGAGTCGCTTGAATCGTTAGACTCCGACCGTGGGCGACACAGTACGCATCGGCATCGCGGCGCGGGAGAGCGGGCTGGCGCCGTCCGCGATCCGCTACTACGAGGCCGCCGGCGTGTTGCCGCCCGCGGCGCTCGGCCACTCGGGCTATCGACGGTACTCCGCGGACGACGTGCGGCGGCTGAGCTTCGCGCGCAAGGCGCGCACGCTCGGCCTCCCGCTGGCGGACGTGCAGGCGCTCGTCGCCCTCGCCTTCGACGGCGAGTGCGAGACGTACGTCCACGACCTCGTCGGCCGGGTGCGCGCCCGCCGCACCGAGGTGGAGCAACAGCTCGCCGCGCTCGACGCGCTGCGGGTCGAGCTCGAGCCGCTCGCCCGGGACGCGTCGTGCGACGACGAGACCTGCGACGCGGTCCGCGCGCTGGACGAGGCCGACGGCGGCCCTTCGCCCGCCGCGACGGACCTCGACTCCTGTCTCGGCGGCCTGTGCGCTTCCGCCGCGCCGGCCGAGCCAGGAAGGACGATGCTTCATGCGACCGGGATGTGAGTGTGACTGCGGCCCGTGCTGCTAGCATCCGCCTAGCGTGCCGGGTGGGCCGCGCACGCACGGCACGCTAGGCCTCGGACGAACAAGCATCCGCGCTGTGAGGGGGGAATGACATGGTAGACAAGCTCGTGACCGCCGACTGGGTGGCCCAGCACGGCAGCGACTCCGGCGTGCGCCTCGTCGAGGTCGACGTCGATACCACGGCGTACGGTGAGCAGCACATCCCGGGCGCCGTCGCCTGGAACTGGACGACGCAGCTGCAGGACCAGCAGCGGCGCGACATCATCTCGAAGGATGGCTTCGAGCAGCTGCTCGCGGCGTCCGGCGTCGCCAACGACACGCATGTCGTGCTGTACGGCGACAACAACAACTGGTTCGCCGCCTACGCGCTGTGGTTGCTGGAGCTCTACGGCCATCAGCACGTGTCGCTGATGGACGGCGGCCGGGTGAAGTGGCTCGCCGACAGCCGCCCGACGACCGCCGACGTGCCGAACGTGACCCCCGCGACCTACCGCGCGCAGGCGCCGAACCCCGCGCTGCGCGCCAAGCGCGACGACGTGCTCAAGGTCGTTTCCAGCGGCGGCGCGCAGCTCGTCGACGTGCGCAGCTCCGCCGAGTTCAGTGGCGAGATCATCGCGCCGCCCGGCATGAGCGAGACCGCGCAGCGCGCCGGCCACATCCCCGGCGCGAAGAGCATCCCATGGGCGCGCGCCGTCAACGAGGATGGCACCTTCAAGTCTCCTGACGATCTGCGCGCGCTCTACGGCGGCGCGGGCGTCGAGGCGGGCGCGCCGACCATCGCTTACTGCCGCATCGGCGAGCGCTCGGCGCACACCTGGTTCGTGCTCAAGCACATCCTCGGCTACAACGACGTCCGCAACTACGATGGCTCGTGGACCGAATACGGCTCGCTCATCGATGTGTTGATCGAGCGCTAGCGTGACGACGGACGAGCCGAGCGGCGCGCCGCAGTCGACGCCGGAGCGTGCGCTGCAGCAGCTTTTGCTGCGGCGCGCGCTCGCCGCCGGCGAGCCCGGGCGCCTCCACCTGCGCTTCGATGTGCGCGTGCTCGATCGCTATCGCGAGCGCGGCGCCCAGCTCATACGCACGCGCACCGTGGGCCGCGTCGCGGTCTCCGGCGCGTGGTCGCTCGACGTGGGCATCGCCCCCGACCGCCAGCTCCACGTGCCCTTCGACGACCTGCACGAGCGCCTGCCGGACGCCGAGCGCGAGCACTGGCTGGCACACCTGCTGGACGCGCCGCTCTCGGTCAGCTTCCTGCAGATGCGCCTGGCTCCCGGCGCGTGCATCGACGACGGCGACACGGAGGCCTGGGACCAGTGATACGCATCCCGCAGGCGCTTATCGACGAGATAGTTGAGCACGCGCGGGAGGACCTACCTAACGAGGCGTGCGGGATGATCACCGCCATCGACGGCGCGCCCGTCGCCGCCTATCGCCTGTCTAATGCCGAGCGCAATCCGTACCGATACGTGATCGACCCCGCTCAGCAGCTGATCATCGAACAGCACATCCAGGCTTCAAATCAGACCCTCTTCGCAATCTACCACTCGCATGTTGCGTCCGAGGCACGGCCATCGGGCACGGACCGCAACATGGCGGTGTTGCCTCCAGGCGACTTCAAGCACGGACAGCTGATCTACCCGACCGCGTACTACATCCTTGTTTCGCTCGCTGACGCGACGCCAGTAGTCCGAGCGTTCCGAATCGGCCGTCGCGGCGGCGTGCGCGAGATCCGCATCCAGGTCGTCGCCGATCGGCCTGACTTCCCTGCGCCGACACCGGTCGCCTTCGGGCCCCCTCGGCACACGCGCTTTGCCTGGGGCGCACGGACATACCTGATGGGGGTGATCAACGCGAGTCCTGATTCCTTCTCTGGGGATGGGATAGCGGATCCCAAGGCCGCCGCCGCGATCGCTCGCCGCATGGTTTCCGAGGGCGTCGACCTCATCGACATCGGCGCCGCGTCGACGCGACCGGGGCATGCTCCGGTTCCGCCGGAGGAGGAGTGGGAGCGCCTTGCTCCCGTCCTCTCTGCGGTCCGCTCGGCCGTCGCCGTACCCATCACTGTCGACACGTCGAAGGCAAGTGTCGCGCGCCGCGCGCTCGCCGCGGGGGCCGACGCGATCAATGACACAAACGGTCTGCGCGCGGACCCTGCATTGGTGGAGGCGATCGGTGGTGGGCGGGAGAAGAACGCACCTCGTACCCGCCCAACGCCCGCCGTACTCATGCACAACCAGCGCGGCCGCCCCTTCTCCGGCGACGTCATCGCCGACGTGCGCGCCGGGCTCCGCGCGAGCCTGAAGCTCGCACGCGACGCCGGCGTCGACGAGCGCCGCCTCATCCTCGACCCGGGCTTCGGCTTCGGCTGGGAGCCCGCGCAGAACCTGGAGCTGCTGCGTAGGCTCGGCGAGTTGCGCGACCTCGGCCGCCCGCTGCTCATCGGCACGTCCCGTAAGTCGACCATCGGCCTCGTGCTCGAGCGCGCCGAGGCGGAGCGCGCGTGGGGTACCGCCGCCACCGTCGCGCTCGCGATCGCTGCCGGCGCCGACATCGTGCGCGTGCACGACGTGCGCGAGATGGCGGAGGTCGCGCGCATGACCGACGCGGTCGTGCGCCGCTGGCCGCCAGCGGAGCGGCGCGTCTGGCTCGGCCTCGGCGGCAACGTCGGCGACCGCCTCGCGGTCTTCCGGCGCGCGCTCGCCGGGCTGGAGGCGGGCGGCGTCGCTGTCCAGCTCGTGTCCGCGGTGTATGAGACCCCGCCCTGGGGCATCGTGGACCAGCCGTGCTTCGCCAACGCCGCGCTGCAGGCGCGCACCGCGCTTGCGCCGCACGACCTGCTCGCGCTCGCCAAGCGCCTGGAGGCCGCGGCCGGGCGCGACTTCGCCGCGCCGCGCAACAGCGCGCGCCCGCTCGACATCGACCTGCTGCACGTCGAGGGCGTGCAGCTCGAGGAGCCCGTGCTCACGCTGCCCCACTTGCACCTGCACGAGCGCGCGTTCGTGCTGGTGCCGCTCGCCGAGATCGCGCCAGAGTTACGTCACCCGCGCCTCGGCGCGACGATGCTGGAGTTGCGCGCGGCCGTCTCGGACGCCGGGATTGAGCCGCTGGGCGAGCTCGCATGGTGGCTGCCCGCACTGCGTCCCGGGGCGGGCCATTAGCGCGAGGCGTGGTCGGCGAGTTGTGACCGTCGAGGTGTGACAGCACCGTGACAGTACGGCGCACGCCGCCCATAACGGGCGCAGCCGCTCCACCGCGCGTGATACAACGATCGTGAACCGGCGTCTGGTACTCGCGAAGGCGGTGCAAGGCAGGAGGACACGATGAGCTGGTTGAAGCGCGGCCGCGACAAGCAGGCCGATCCGAAGCAGGCGCAATCGTCGGCAGGTGCCGCGACCGAGTGCCTGCACGTCGCGCTCGACCCGCACTGCGATCGCCTCGAGGACATGGGCCACGAGGAGCGCGCCGCCTCGTTCCGCTGCGAGGCATGTGGCCGCGAGTTCGACGCCGCCGAGGGCACCGCGCTGTGCGCCGCCGAAGCGGACCGCCTGCGCCGGCTCATGGAGTAGCCCCGCGCGCAGCGCCGCCTGATTGCCGGGCCCGCTGCCTGTCGCACATGCTGGGCGCGGGGAACTACTGGCGCTCGCCGTTCTGATGGTCTACTCGTGGCGAGTCTGGCTGCGACTCTGCGGCAAGCACTGGGAGCCGGAGGGCCGCTGGGAATCCCGCACCGCCGTGGTCGCGAGGTACCTGCAGGATCGGCATCGCTCATCGTCAGAGAGAAGCGGCAGCGATTGGCCTGGGTCGCGCTCGCCATCGACGGGTCGATCGTTGCGCTGATCGTCTACGTCGCGCGCTGACCCCTCGAGCTCAGGCGCTACGCGGGAGGCTCGGCCTCAACCGCGTCCTCCGGCGCGAACTCGTCGTCGTCCCACTTCGCCACGGCCATCGTGTAGCCGACCCAGAACGCGAGCGCTGATACTACGCCGATGCCGATGAACACTGGGATCGCGAGCGTCGCGTAGGAACGGCGCGCCGCGCCGGCGACGAACAGCAACAGCTGCAACACGGACAGCGCCATCAGCCCCTGCCCGAGCTGGCGCGAGCGCTCTGGCGTCACGGCGCTGCCCTCGAAGGCGGCGTGTTCGCCTCCAGCGCGCGCCGCAGCTCCGGCGGCAGCAAGTTCGGGATCCCGTCCCGGATCGGGTACCACTCGTCGCAGGCGGAGCAGTGCAGCTCGCCGCTCATTACCTCGTCGCCCTCGACGCCTGCAATAGTGAGCGTGAGCGGGTCCTTGCAGACGGGACATGCGAGGATCTCCATCAGGTCTTGCAGCACGCGTACCCCCGTGCGTGGATGATAGTGACGTACGCTTGCGCCGTGCAACGCACGCCCCACTGAATCCGTACGAAGTGGAGCACGATGCCCGAGCGAATTGCGCTCCAGCGCGCCGTGGCCAATATCGGCGACGCCGCGATTGTCGTGCGACCGTCCCGCGCACAGCTCACGGGCGCGCTGGCGGAGCTCGCGATCGCCGGTGGCGCGCTCCTTCTCATCGTCGTGCTGTTCGATCGCCTGCCGCTGCTGCTGCTCGTCGCGCTGCTGCTGCTCGCCGTCGTGGTCGGCCCCGTCGGCATGCTCGGCGTGGTCTACAACGTCGCCGGCACGAGCTTCCTGCTCGACCGCGCGAAGCGCAGCGCGCGCTGGCAGGAGGGCTTCCTCGGCATGGGCATCGGCACCACCGAGTACGTGCCGTTCGACCGCATCGCACGCGTGGAGGTGCGTGGCGACGCCGCGGAGCGGCTCGCCTCCGGCGAGCGCCAGGACGTCGCGCAGTGGACCGTGCAGCTCGTGCGCGACGACGCGCGCGAGCTGCCCATCGGCACTGTCATCGCGCCCGGCGCGCTCGCCGCCGAGGGCCTCGACCGCGCGAACCGGCTCGCGGACGCCGTCGCGACGATGACCGGCGTGATCGCGCAGCTTGCCGCGCTCCCCGTGCAGGCGGACGAGCGGGCGCCTGCGCAGGCTGCGCCGCGGCGCCGCCGGCGCCGGGTCGAGCGCGCCGCGCCGCCGCCTCCCGGCGAGGATTCGTAGCGCAGCGCATCGACTTCCACCGGGTGTGGCGTCATCGACGCGCGACGATCGCTCAGGCCGACAGCAACTGCAGGGCGGAATCGCAACGCTCGGTCGGCAGGACGCCGGCGCAGCAGGGAGCGCGAGGGGCGCGGCCCCTCGCACGGAAACGGGCGGGCGGGTGGGTTTCCCGGCCCGAAGGGCCGTCGCCAGTTCCGCGGCGCCGCATGAGTGGCCAGCGGGTGTGCCCTTGCGCCCTACCCGCGCTCGGCGAGCCACGCGCCCCACTGCGTGCGCAGCCGCCGCCGCGCGCGCTCGTAGCCTAGGCGGTCGCCGTAGTAGCCGCCGATCACGCCCGCCAGCACGCGGCCGCCTACGAGCAGGATCAGCGCGTACACGGTCGCCGCCGGCAGCAGGTGGGCGCGCAGGTACGGCACGCCCAGCACCACGGCGAGCCCCCCGAGGATCGCGACGACCAGCCCGAGGTACGCGAACGTGTTCACGATCGTGCGCTCCGTGCTGCGCTGCGCTCGCAGCATCACGATTACCGGTTCCGGGATCTGCTCCACCGCCGCGCGCGCGCTCATCTCCGTGCCGCAGTGTGGGCACGCCACGGACTCTGGCCCCAGTGGCGTGTAGCAGTGCCCGCAGAAGCGCCCGCGGTTCGGCAGCTCGCCGCGCGTGTATGCCAGGATGTGCGCCTCCAGCCGCTCGCTGAACAGCGGGCAGCCGTCGTCGGGCCGGTAGCGCTGCTCCGCGCTCACGCGCTGCCCGGCCCCGCGGACGCGGCGTCGAGCCAGCGCGCGAGCTCGCCGAGCACGCGGTGCACCTGCGGGCGGTACGCCGCCGCACGCCCGGACGTCGACGGCATCAGCCACACCGACGCCCCCGCGAGCGTGGCGCCGTCTAGGCGCCCCCAGCCGCCGGTGGGCGTTCCGCCGGGGAAGCACGCGCGGAAGCCCCGCGTGGTCGCGAAGCACACCGCGCGCGGCCGCGCGTACGCGATGCGGCCGCGGAACCCCGGCAGCGCCGCGCGCAGCTCGGCGTCCGTCACGCGGCTCGAGTCGGTGTCGACGCGCTTGACCACGTCGGTGAAGCCGATGCCCGCGCACGCTGGCAGCGCGCGGTCGCAGGCGGGACCGAGCGCGCCGGGCGCCAGGTTGCCGGCGAGGCCGCTCGCCGCGAGCGCCGGCCAGAAGTCGTTGCCGGGATGCGCGTAGTAGTGGCGGCGCCGCGCGGACTCCGCGCTCGGGTTGATGCCCACGAACACCACGCGCAGCCGCGGCCGCAGCAGGTCCGGGAGCGTGCGCAGACCGGGCATCTGCGTCTCTCGGCGGCGCGCCTTCAGGACGGCTGCAGCGAGTACGGGTGATGCCCCAGCGTCGCGCCGAGCAGCAGCAGCGCGATCGAGACCACCAGTAGCAGCGTCGAGAACAGGAACGACCCCTTGCGCGCGCGCTCCAGCGCCGCCGTCTCGGCCTCGCCGCGTTCCACCGCCTCGGACGCCTCACGCACGCGCCGCCCGAACACCGCGCCGTGCACCGCGATTAGCGCCACCAGCACCACCAGCAGCGTCATCTTCGTCATGAAGATGACGCCCCAGCGGTAGTCCAACATCGAGTCCTGCACCGGCTGCGGCACGATCGCCTCGTTGTAGAACTGGTACAGCCCGGTCACGACCAGCCCGACGACCGCCACCACCGTCATCGTCGCGAAGCGCCGCGTCACGACCAGCGTCACCCGCCGGCGTAGCCCCTCGTCGTCGATCAGCCACGTCGAGGGCACGACCGCGTAGAAGAGCAGCAGCTGCGGCCCCACCAGCGTCGCCGCAAGCAGCACGTGGAGCGCCAGCGAGATCGTGTCCAGCGTCGGATCCTTTCGTGCCCCTGGGCGAGGCGTGCTAGAGCGTGCCGCCGAAGATGTCCCGCGTGACGATCGCCTGCTCGCGCTCCGGGCCCACCGAGATCATGTCCACCGGCACGCCCAGCAGCTGCTCCACGCGCTGCACGTAGGCGCGCGCCGCCGGCGGCAGGTCGCCGAACGTGCGCACGTGCGAGATCTCCTCGCGCCAGCCCGGCAGCTCCTCGTAGATCGGCTCCAGCGCCGTCATCGCCGTGAGCGCCCCCGGCAGCGTGTCCACACGCTGTCCCTCGAGCTCGTAGCCCGTGCAGATCTTCACCCGCTCGAATTGCGCGAGCACGTCCAGGCGCGTCAGCGCCACCGAGGTCACGCCGTTCAGCCGCGCGGTGTAGCGCGCCAGCACGCCGTCGAACCAGCCGCAGCGCCGCGGCCGGCCCGTCGTCGTGCCATACTCGCCTGTGCCCTGCGCGCGCCCGTGGTCGCGCAGCGCGTCGCCGTCGGCGTCGAACAGCTCCGTCGGCATCGGCCCGTGGCCGACGCGCGTCTGGTACGCCTTGTACACGCCGACCACGCGCGCGATCGCCCGCGGCCCCAGCCCCACGCCGATGCACGCCCCGGCGGCGATCGACGCCGGCAGCGACGATGTGACGTACGGGTACGTGCCGCTGTCCAGGTCCAGCAGCGCTCCCTGCGCGCCCTCCAGCAGCAGCTGCTCGCCGCGCGCCTCGGCGTCCTGCGCCACCACCGCCGTGTCGGCGATGTACGGGCGCAGCAGCTCCCCGTACTCGTGGCACTCGTCGCGCACCGCCTCGTAGCGCAGCGGCTCGCCGCCGTACAGCTTCGTGATCACTGCGTTCTTGTACTCCAGCACGAAGCGCAGCTTCTGCTCCAGCGCCTCTGGCGTCACGAGGTCCACGGTGCGGATGCCGAGCCGCCCCGCTTTGTCGACGAACGCCGGCCCGGTGCCCGTGCCGGTGGTGCCGATCGCGTGCTCGCCCCGCAGCTGCTCGTCGAGCTTGTCGATCACCGGGTGCCAGGGCATCACGACATGCGCGCGGTTGCTCACCAGCAGCTGCGTGGTGTCCACCCCGCGGTCCTCGAGCATCTTGATCTCGCTGACCAGCGCCTGCGGGTGGATCACCACCCCGTTGCCGATGACGCAGATCTTCTGCCCGTAGAAGATGCCGGCCGGCACCAAGTGCAGCGCAAACCGCCCCCGCTCGTTGACGATCGTGTGCCCCGCGTTGCTGCCCGCCGAGTAGCGCGCGATCACCGCGCAGTCGCGCGCGAAGAAGTCGACGACGCGGCCCTTGCCCTCGTCGCCCCACTGCCCGCCAATGACCACCGTTGCAGGCATTGTCGTGTCTCCGTCGCCCAGCGCCGCACCGCGCGCCCTCAGGCGCGCCGGCGCTGCACGCTGCTCTCTGCTGGTCGCCCGCCCGGGCTCGCGCGATCATACCGTAGGCCCCGGCGATGCACCCGCACGCGTCGCCTCGACGCGGCCCGGAGCCGGTCGTGCGCAGCACACCGCGCTCGGTCTGGAGCCGGGCGCGGAGCAACACAGGAGCGTGCGTGGCGCCGAGATGCCCACGAGCGATCGTCTGCGCCGCGGCGCTGCTGCTCGGCGTGCAGCTCGCCGCCTGCGGTGCCACCGAGCCGCCGCCGCGCAGCCCGCTGGGCCCCGAGGCGCGCACGGCCATCTCGCCGTCA
>VGPB01000015.1 GCA_016875695.1 Chloroflexota bacterium
ACGGCGCGCGAGACGGCCGCGCGCGCGCAGGAGCTGGCCGCCGCGCATCCTGCGTCCGCGCCGGGCGATATCGACGCGTTGCGCGCACAGCTCGCGACGATGCAGGCGCTCAAGGCCCGCACGGCGGCGCTCGATGCGGCGCTCGCGGAGTGCGGGCAGGCGCAGGCTGCGGCGCGCGCGCGGCGCGACGAACGTGCAGACGGCGCTCGGCTGGTGGCGGCGCAGGCGACGGCCGCTCAGGCGATGTGCGTGGAGGTCGAGGGGCGTGCCGGCGCCGCGCGCGACGCCTACGCGCGCGCGGCGTACGAGCGCCTACGGCTGGAATCGCCGCCGGACGCGGCGACGCTGGCGGCGGCCGCGACGAAGCTCGATCGCCAAGAGCAGGATGCGGCGGGCGCGCTGGGGGCGCTGGGTGCGCGGCTCGAGGCGGCGGAACGCGAGCGCGCCGAGTCGGCGGAGCTGGCGCTGCAGCAGCAAGCGTTCGCGCGCAGCGCAGAGCTGGCGGGGGCGCTCGAGCAGGAGCTGCATCGCAATCGCTTCGTGGCGTTCGTGCAGCGCGAGGCAATGCATGCGCTGGCGAGCGAGGCGGGCCGACATCTGGAGCAGCTGAGCCGCGGCCGCTACCGGCTGCGCGTGCAGGACGACGAGTTCGAGGTGGTCGACCGGCTGAATGGCGACGAGGCGCGCTCGGTGAAGACGCTGTCGGGCGGCGAGACGTTCCTCGCGAGCCTTGCGCTCGCGCTGGCGCTCGCGGAGCGGCTGCCGGAGCTCGCGGGCCACGGCGGCGCGGTGTCGCTCGAGTCGCTGTTCCTCGACGAGGGGTTCGGCTCGCTGGACGCGGACGCGCTGGATGTCGCGCTCGAGGGGCTAGAGCTGCTGGCCGGCGGGCAGCGGGTGATCGGCGTGATCTCGCACGTGCCGCTGGTGGCGGAGCGGCTGGCGGACCGCTTCGAGGTGGTGCGCGACGGCGCGACGAGCAGCGTGCGGGCACTGCGCGGTGACTTGCCCTGACGGTCGACTCTGGCTCCGGCGGGACCACGCGTAGCCGGGCGCGGTGGCGGAGCCCTCACCGCCCGGCCCGCTCTCCCCGAGGACGGGGCGAGGGGGAGTGCGGCAATCGACGGCGGGGGCAGGCGTGCCATCTCGGTGCGCTGTAGGCTGGCGCGCGGGAGGACCGCGCATGCGCATCGGGCTGATCTCGGACACGCACATCCCGTCGATGGGGGCGGAGCCGCCGCCGCAGGTGATCGCCGCGTTCGCGAGGGTCGACGCGATCCTGCATGCGGGCGACATCTACGTGCAGTCGTGCCTCGACTGGCTGGAGCGGATCGCGCCGGTGCACGCGGTGCCGGGCGGGCTGGTGGGGTCGGAGACGGCGGGGCCGCGCGTGAGCATCCCGATGGTGGTGAAGCTCGGCGGGCACGCGATCGGGATGGTGCACAAGATCGAGCTGCAGCCGCTCGCGGACGACGTGTGGCCGGGCAACCTCAACCGCTACCCCGCGGGCAAGTCGATCCCGGACGAGCTGCGCGCGATCTTCGGGCAGCCGGTGGACATCGTGGTGTTCGGGTACACCCACGAGGCGATGGTGGAGACGCACCAGGGGGTGCTGTTCGTGAACCCGGGCAGCCCGACGATGGTGGCGCAGACGATGAAGCTGGGCACAGTCGCGCTGCTCGAGGTGGGTGAGGGCGCGCCGCCGCAGGCGCGCATCGTGGAGCTGGCGAGCCTGGGCGCGTAGGCCGGCGGCAGGCGGACATGGCGCGCGGGCCCGCGGATGCGGCTTCGCGCGTCCACGGGCAGCGTGCGTTGCTCGTGGCTGCGGCGGCGCTGGCGGCGGGCGTGGCGATCGCGGTCGCGTTGGGCGTGATTCCGCTGATGCGGGAGCGATGGACGCCGCATGTGCAGGACGCAGAGGGTGCGGTGCCGGCGTTCTGGGTGAGCGTCGGGACGAACGTGACGTTCGCAGCCGTGCTCGTCGCCTCGGCGATGTGCTACTGACTCAGCCGCAGGGCGGTGCGTTGGCTGCTCGCGGCGCGGGCGGCCGGCGCGCTGCTGCAGGCGGTCGCGTACCTCGATGCGATGCGCGCATTCGAGGCGGAGCGCCCGGACCCGATGCAGACGGCGAGCGCGCTGCTGCGCGCCGTGGCGCTCGCCGACGCTGAGGCGGAGCTGCTGGTGCTGGCGGTGGTGTGGCAAGCGCGCGGAGGCGGCCGCGCGCGCGAGGACGGTGAGCAGCTCTAGGGCTATACGACGTGGCGGGGCAGCGTTCAGACCATCGGAAAGGAGTTCGGTGCGATGCAGTGGGAGTATCTCCGAGCTTTCGTTAACGAGGATGTAATGCACGCCCTGAGGTTTGAAGGGCTGCTTGACCGGTCAGTCACGTCGGTGGGGTGGGTGGGACGCGTGGGAGGCCAGCCTCCTGAAGCGAAGTTCATTCCGCTCGCCGCGATGATGGAGCAACTGGGTCTGGCTGACTGGGAGCTCGTAACTGCATACCCCGAGGCTCTTCGATCATTACGCTTCCGAGGCAGACGACTCAAGGCGTCCGGTATGAGCTGGAATACGCGGACCTCACGATCCAGTACCTATTCAAGCGCCCTCCCGAGTAACGCGTTCGTGGTTTGCGCCGCCATCACCGCACCGCCACTCGCCGCGCCAGCAGCGACACGAGCGAGATGACGATGGCGCCGGCGGCGGCGGACCAGAAGCCGTCGACGCGCATGTTGAGGCCGAGCTCGCCCGCCGCCCAGGCGGTGAGCGCGAGCATGGCGGCGTTCACCACGACGAGGAACAAGCCGAACGTGACGGCGATCAGGCAGCACGAGACGAACGTGGCGATCGGGCGGATGAGCGTGTTGGCGATTGCGAAGATCGCGGTGCCGGCGACGAGCGACTGCCAGTCGTCGATGGCGATGCCGGAGATGAGCGCGGCGGCGAGCCACAGGCCCGCCGCGTTCGCGGCGAGCTGCACCGCGGCGCGACGCCACGACCACAGCGGCTCCGGACCGCCTCCGAACTGCACCGCGTAGGAGCGTGCGCGCACCGGCTCAGATGTCCGCGAGGTCGATGGCGCTCGCCTCGTGCCAGCTACGCCAGACCGCCTCGGTAAAGCGCATGTAGCGCAGGCCGTCGACGAAGCTGGTGAGCTCGACCGGCCTGCCGTCGCGGATCGACGCGACGAAGTCGCGTTCGACGGTCCAAGCGGCGTCGGTGCCGGAGTCGGGCGCGAGCGGCTGCGGGGCGCCGCGGCGAGGCACGAGCGTGAGCGTATCGTCGACGAAGGCCAGGTGCAGCGAGGCGTCGACGCCGTACAACGAGATGCCGTTCGCGTCGCGCGCGCCGACGGTGACGGCGCTCACGCGGTAGGTGACGCGCGTGCCGTCAGGCATGCGCGCGAAGACACCGATGGAGTCGGGGATGGCAAGCGCGCGCGAGCGGCCGGTCTCGGGGTCGGTCCGGGCGGCGGTGAAGGTCGTAGCGTCGGCGAGCACGCGCTCGGTGGGGCCGAGCCAGCGCTCGATAGTCTCGGCGAGGATGCCGAGGGAGAGCGTGTTGTAGCCGGAGTAGTCCTCGCGCTCGCGCCAGTGCGCGGGCGCGGCGGGGTCGAGCGTGGCGCCTCCGAGCATGGTCGCGTGCACCTCGCGCAGCGGACCGAGCGCGCGTTCGGCGAGCAGGCGGCGCACCGTGCGCCACCAGCGGAGGTCGTACGGCGCGGGCACGAGCTGCGCGACGCGGTCGGGGCGCGCCTCAGCGGCGGCGAGCATGTCGCGCGCCTCGGCGGCGTTCATGGCCATGCGCGCTTCGCACAGCACGTGCTTGCCGGCGGCGAGCGCGGCGAGCGTGTAGGGGTGGTGGCGGTAGGGCCAGGTGGCGATGCACACGGCGTCGATGTCCGGGTCGCGCAGCAGCGCGAGCGGGTCGGTCTCGACACGAGGGATGGCGAAGGCGTCGGCGATGGCGCGGCCGCTCTCGGCGCTGCGGTTGCAGACGGCGGTGACTCGCACGCCGGGGAGCGCCTGCAGGCCGGGGATGTGGCGCGCGCGGGCGTTCGCGCCGGCGCCGATGACGGCGACGCGCAGCACCTCCGGGTGGCCGCCGGCCTGGGGTTGCATGGCCAATTGCTGCCTCCCGATGCGCCTGCAGTCGCGTGGTCGCTACGATGATGCGCCGCATGACGCGGCTGCGTCGCGCGCTCGACGGGGCAGCGCGCCACGCGATCGCAGGACCGCGCTCGGCGCACGCCAATGGAACGGCTGCCGCTGCACTCGATGAGGAGCGCCCGACTTGGCGCCCACAGGATGCAGGACGACGAACTGTACATCGACACGCCGCTTGTGAGGCGCTTGCTCGCGGCGCAACTGTCGCAGTGGGCGGGCCTGCCGCTCAGACCCGTCGAGTCTTCGGGCTCCGACAATGTGCTGTACCGGCTCGGCGACGACATGGTGGTGCGGCTGCCACGGCGCAGCGGGCGAACCGAGGACTCGCTGGACAAGGAGATCGCGTGGCTGCCGAGGCTCGCTCCGCAGCTGCCGCTCGCCGTCCCGCTGCCGCTCGCGCGAGGTAGGCCGCGGGACGGCTATCCCTGCCGCTGGGCGGTGTTCAGCTGGCTCGAGGGCGAGACGGCGTCGTTCGAGCTCGTCGCGGACCCGCGCCGGGCAGCGCTCGACCTGGCCGCGTTCTTCCGCTCGCTCCAGGCGATCGACGTAGGCGGTGCGCCCTGCCCCGGGGAGCACAACTTCGTCCGCGGTGTGCCGCTGGCCGAGCGCGACGCAGCCGTGCACGCAGCGATCGATTCGCTGCGTGGCGACCTCGAGGTGGACGCCGTGACGGCGACGTGGGAGGCGGCGCTGCGTGCGCCTGTCTGGGACGGGCCGCCCGTCTGGATCCACGGGGACCTGAACGATGGGAACCTGCTCGTCGAGCGGGGGCGCTTCAGCGGCGTCATCGACTGGGGTGGCCTCGCAGCGGCCGATCCTGCGTGCGACCTGATGGTGGAGTGGAACTTCCTGCCCGCCGACGCGCGGGAGGTCTTTCGCGCCGCGCTGGCGGTGGACGAGGCGATGTGGGCGCGCGCGCGCGGATGGGCGTTGTCCGTCGTGCTGATCGCCACTCCCTACGACCGAACGACGACCCCCGTGCGGGTCGCGTATTCCCTGCGCCGGATACGCTAGGTGCTCGCCGACCACGAGCGATGAGGGGGCGGCAGGGCATCGGGGCTGAGAACAGCACAGCGCACCGGGCGGACGCGTACTGCACTCGCGCGCTCGGCGCTGCTGCGTCGTTGCCGGGCCATACGCGGTCGCTTCTTGACGCTGCGACATTGCTAACGGGTATAATCAGTTATGCGCGTCCGCATTGTTGACAACGAGCCGGACATCGTCGAGATCGTCGGGCTAACGTTCGCGCTGCGCTGGCCGGACGCCGAGGTGCTGCACGCGCGGACGGGCGCCGAGGGCATCGAGATCGCGCGGCGCGATGCGCCCGCGATGGTGGTCCTCGACATCGGGCTGCCGGGCGGGGACGGGTTCGCGGTATGCGAGCGCATCCGGCGGTTCTCGGACGTCCCGATCATCATGCTGACGGCGCGCCACAATGAGGTCGACAAGGTGCGCGGCCTGGAACTGGGCGCGGACGATTACATCACGAAGCCGCTCTCGTAAATCGAGCTGCTCGCGCGCGTGCGCGCGGTGCTGCGGCGCAGCGAGTCGCAGGCGCCGGCAGCGAAGGGGCGCCGTTCGAGGCGAAGCCGCTGCGCATCGACTACGAGAGCCGCGAGATGATGGTGGACGGCTCGCCGGTGAAGCTGACGCCGATCGAGTACGGCATCCTGTACCACCTGAGCCGCAACGAGAATCGCGTGCTCACGTTCCGCACGCCGCTCGCGAAGGCGTGGGGCCGCGAGTATGTTGACGAGGCGGAGTACCTGAAGGTGCATATCCAGCACCTGCGGCGCAAGCTGGGGGACAACCCGGGCGGGCGGCCGATGATTGTGAACGAGCGCGGGGTGGGGTACAAGCTCGTGCATTCCGATCGCGCATCGTCCCGGGGTGCGTGACGTGGCGACGCGCAGCGGAGCCGCGCGTCAGTGAACGAGCAGGGCGAGTGGCGGCTGCGGCACACGGAGCGCGCCGTCACGGGCATACTTCGAGCGATGGAGCAGCTGCTGCTCACGCTCGCCGGCGACGAGGACGGTAAGGCGGAGCGGGCGCGATCGCCGCGCGGCCGGCGCCTGGTGCGCCCCGACGGGCGCGTGGTGCGGGAGGAGCCGGTGATGCCCGAGCCGCGCTCCGTACGCGAGCCGCGCTTTGCGCCGCCGCCGATGCCGAAGGGCGGCGACGACGTGGAGCTGATGCTCGCCGACGCGCGCGCGCGGGCGCACGAGCTGATCGACGGCTCCGTGGGGCGCGCCCAGGAAGTACTGAGCCGCGGCCCGCAGTCCGCGACCGAGGGGGAGGCGCTGCGGCGCACCGTCGCAGAGCTGGTCGCGGACATACGGACGCTGCATCGGCGGCTGGAGGCGATCGAGGAGCTGCTGCGCGCGCCGCAGGCGGCGCGCGCGGTGACGCGTGCGGGTATCGCGCGGCTGGAGGTCAGCGATGCGGGCCCGGGCATCGCGACGGACGACCGCGCGCGCATCTTCGAGCCGTTCTACCAGGTGCGGCGCCCGGGCGCGGCGGAGGTGCCGGGCTCCGGGCTGGGGCTCGCCGTGGCGCGGCGGCTGGTGGAGCTGCAGAGCGGCTGCATCTGGGTGGAGGGCAGCCCGAGCGGCGGGTCGTGCTTCTGCGTGGAACTGGCGTCGGCCGCGCAGGCTGACGCCACGGCGAGGCGCATGCCGGCGGA
The DNA here is from genome assembly GCA_016875695.1 of Chloroflexota bacterium. Classification (GTDB taxonomy): domain Bacteria; phylum Chloroflexota; class Dehalococcoidia; order UBA2979; family UBA2979; genus SHYP01. The sequence goes on from VGPB01000015.1 coordinate 6,844, forward strand.
CACGACGCCCGTCGGCGAGGCGTTCGCGGCGTCCTGAGCGCGTGCACCTCGCGGAGCTGTCGCTGACGCACGTGCGCACGTTCGCGCGCTTGGAATGGGAACTCACGCCGGGCGTGCACGTGATCGTAGGGGCGAACGGCAGCGGCAAGAGCAACTTGCTGGAGGCGATCACGCTGCTCGCGACGACGCGCAGCGCACGCGCGCGCAGCGACGGGGAACTCGTGAGCTGGAGCGCGCTCGGCGATGTCGCGCCGCTCGCGCGCGCCGCGGGGCGCGTGCTCACGCGCAGCGGCGAGCGCGTGAGCGTGGAGGTGGCGATCACGGCGCGCCCCGCAGCGGGCGGCGGGGCGCTAGGCGGCGAGCCGGCGGCGGCGGGTCGGCGCTTTCGCGTCAACGGCGTGGCACGGCGCGCGTCCGACCTGATCGGGCGGCTGCGCGTGGTGCCATTCTCGGCGGACGACCTAGCGATCATCAGCGGCGCGCCCGTTGAGCGGCGGCGCTACCTAGACGTGACGATCGCGCAGCTCGACGCACCGTACGTGCGCGCGCTGCAGCGCTACACGCGCGTGCTGCAGCAGCGCAACAGCCTGCTGCGGCGGCTGCAGGAGCGGCGGGCGGCGCTGCACGAGCTCGACTTCTGGGACGAGGAGCTGGCGCGTAACGGCGGGGCGCTGCTGCACGCGCGCGCCGCGACGGTGGCGGCGCTGGCGAGCGAGGCGGCGGCGCAGTATGCGGCGCTCGCGCCCGACGACGGCGCGCTCGCGTGCTGCTATCGGCCGGGCGTGCCGTCGGAGCTCGCGAGTCGCCTGCTGGGCGGTGCATCGGAGGAGGCGATCGCGGACGAGCTCGGCGCGGTGGTGGGCGCGGAACGCGCGCGCGACGTGCAAGCGGGCGTCACGCACGCGGGGCCGCATCGCGACGACGTGGCGATCGCGATCGGGGGCCACGCGGCGGCGACGACGGCGTCGCGCGGGCAACAGCGCACGGCGGCGCTCGCGCTGCGGCTCGCAGAGGTGGCGCATTCGCTGAGGCGCACGGGTGACGCGCCGGTGCTACTGCTCGACGACGTGCTGTCGGAGCTCGACGCGGCGCGGCGCGAGCGGGTGCTGGCCGCGGCGTTCGCGGTGGACCAAGTGATCATCACCACGCCCGACGCGGACCGGCCGCCGCGCGCGGAGCTGCCGGGCGCGCGCTGGTACACGCTTGCCGGCGGCGTGCTGCAGCGCGCGGACTAGTCGCCGAAGAGGAGGCGCGGGCCGGGCGCGACGAGCACGTCGAGCGCGGTGCGATCGACGGCGAGGCGCACGGGCGTGGTGCCGGCGTACTCGCCGTCGAGTTGCACGGGGCGCGGGGGCGAGGCGTCGACGGTGAGCTGTGCGGTGCGCAGGTACTCGACACCGCGCACGCGGCGGCGGTGCAGCGCGCCGCGCATGGCGTGCAGCGCGAGGCGCGGTGCGTCGAGGCGCGCGCGGCCCGCGAGGATCGCCACGTCGAGCAGGCCGTCGTTGGCGCGCGCGTCGCCAGTGATGCGCGCCATGCCGCCGTAGAGGCGCGTGTTGCCGGCGACGAGCTGCAGTAGCGGGACGGCGCGCTGTATGGTGTCGAGCTCGATCGTGGTGTCGGCAGGGCGGGCGCGCGCGAGCGCGAGCGCACCGACGGCGGCATACCAGCCGCGCCCGATGCGGCGCTTCGCGCGCGAGCCCTCGACGCGCTGCACGACCGCGGCGTCGAGGCCGATGCCGCACATGAGGAGGAAGCGCCGCTCAGTGCCGTCGAGATGGGCGCGGCCGAGGTCGATGCGCAGGCGTCGCGCGGTGGGCAGGAGCGCGAGCGCGGCGGCCGGGGCGCGCGGGATGCCGGCCTCGCGCGCCCAGACGTTGGTGGTGCCGGCGGGTAGCACGGCGAGCGCGGTGGCGCTGCCCGCGAGGCCGTTGGCGACGGCGTGCACGGTGCCGTCGCCGCCGCAGGCGGCGACCGCGTCGACGCCGCGCGCCGCGGCGGCGCGCGCTCGCGCGACGGTGTGCATCGTGTCCGTCGGGGTCTCGATGGTGATCGCCCAGCCGCGGCTGCGCAGCGGCTGGGCTGCGAGCGCGAGCGCCTGTTCGGCGGGGGCATGGCGCGTGCGCGGGTTACGCAGGATGACGAGCGTGGGCGTCACGGCGCCAGCGGGGCGCTCGCGGGACCGCGCGTGGCGGGCGCGGGCCCCGGCGAGAGCGTCTCGATCTCCTCGCGCGAGCCGTAGAGCACGAGGCGGTCGCCGGAGTGCAGCTCGGTGGTGGCGGGCGGGGCGGCGCGCAGCTCGCCGCGCTCGCGCTCGACGGCGAGCACGCGGGTGTCGTGCAGCGCGCCGAAGGCCTGCGCGAGCGTGCGGCCGGCGAGCGCGGCTGTCTCGCCTGCCACGACCAGCTCGGCGAGCAGGCGCGCGCGTGCAGGGTCGCGGCCGGCGGGCGCGTCCACGAAGTCCGAGACGAGCCGCTGCACGGCGGCGAGCGCCATGTGGCGGCCGGCGATGCGGTAGGGGGAGACGACGCGGTTGGCGCCGGCGGCGCGCAGGCGCTGCTCGACGGAGTCGCTGCCGGCGCGGCTGATGATGGCGAGGGTCGCGTTGAGTGCGCGCGCGGTGAGCGTGACGAAGGTGTTGCCGATGTCGGAATCGGAGGCGGCGATCAGCACGCGGGCGCGCTCGACGCCGGCCTCGCGCAGCACGTCCTCCTCGGTGGCGTCGCCAAGGACGGCGGAGAAGCCGCGGGCGGTGGCGTCAGCGTGCGCGGCGGCATCGCGGTCGATGATGACGACGGCGATGCCGTGCTGCTGGAGGTCGTCGGCGATGGCACGGCCGACGCGCCCGAAGCCGCAGACGATGGCGTGCTCGCGCATCCGGTAGATTCTCTTGCCGCCGCGCCGCCCGGCGAGCGCGGCAGCGATGTCGCCTGTGATCAGGCCCTCGACGGCCGTGACGGCGATGTAGAACATCATGCCGATGCCGATCAGCACGAAGACGGCGGTGAAGGCCTTGCCGCTATCGTTAACCTGCATGTCGGCGAGCTCGCCGGCCGTGGTCAGGAATATCACCGCGGCGTATGCGGCGTCGAGCGGGCGGAAGCCCTCGACGAGGGTGCACCAGGCGGCGCCGGTGGCGAACAGGAGCAGCAGCGCGGCGGCGGCAAGCAGCAGTCGCCGCGCGAGCGTCACGAGCGCGGGACGCAAGCGGTCGGCTTCAGTGCGCGACCCGCTTGCGCTTGTGCTGCACGTAGTCGAGGAGGATGTACTCGCCGAGCTTGTCTGGGGTGGTGTAGAAGACGCGGCCGCCGTTGATCTTGGCGAGCTGGTTGACAAACTCCTTGAGGTAATAGTTGCGATCGAGCATGAAAGTGTTGATGGTGATGCCCTCCTGAGTGCATCGCTTCACTTCCTTCAGCGTCTCGCGGATGGTGGCGGCGGCCGGGGGGTACGAGAACTGCGAGCGGCCGCGCTCGAGGTGGGCGGTGGGCTCGCCGTCCGAGATCATGATGACCTGGCGCGTGCCGCCGCGGTGCTTGGCGAGCAGCTTGCGCGCGAGCATGAGCGCGTGGTGCATGTTGGTGCCGAGCACGGAATCGTCCCAGCGCACGTAGGGCAGGTCCTGCACCTTAAGCTCGCGCGCGTAGGCGGCGAAGCCGATCACGTACAGCGTGTCGCGTGCGTACTGCGCGCTGATCAGGTTGTGCAGCGCGAGCGCCACCTTCTTCGCCGCCTGGAAGGAGCCGCGCAGCGCCATCGACCATGAGAGGTCGACCATGACGACGGTGGTGGTCTGCGTGACGAGCTCGGAGCGGTAGATCGCGAAGTCGGCGGGGAGCAGGCGCACGGGTGAGTGCGGCCCGTCGCGCTCGATGGCGTTCATGATCGTGCGGCCCATATGCAGGTGGAATGGGTCGCCGAACTCGTAGGCCTTGGTGTCATCCTGGCGTTCGCCCTGGCGGCCGGTTTCCGGGATCGGGTGGTTGCCGATGCCCTGCTTCTTGAGCTGTTGGTAGATCTCGCCCAGCGCCTTCTGGCCGATCTTGCGCATGCCGGTGGGCGTGAGCTCCCAGCTATCGCCCTTGCGCCGGATGTAGCCGCCTTCCTCCAGCACCTCGAGCAGCTGCTTGAGCTGGTCGAGCGTGTCGGCGGAGTCGTCGCCGAGCAGCTCGCGCAGTTTGTCGACGTCGACGGAGTCGAGGTCACCGTCGTACTGCGCGCGTTCGAGCTGGTGCTCGAGGCTGTCGATGTCGTGCATCTCGTCCATGAGGCGCATCGCGGCCTCGAGGTCGAGCTCCTCGTCGCCGCGGAACGGATAGGCGGGGGCGCGCTCCGGGCTGGAATTGAGGTACTCGAGGTTCAGGCCGAGCTGCGAGAGCTCGCCCTCGAGCTCGGGGTCGCCGAGCTTGTCGGCGAGCAGCGACTGCAGCTGCTGGCGCTGGTCGGAGGGCAGCGACTCCATCAGCGACTGCATGGCCTGCATCTGCGCCTGCATCTGCTCAATCAGCTCGTCGAGCGACTGCGGCGGGTTGGGTCCGAACATGTCGCCGTACTGCTGCATGAAGGAGTCGAAGTCCGGCTCCTGCCCGCGCACCTTCTGCACGAGCATGTCGTTGAGCGCCTGCACCATCTCCTTCATGCGCTGCAGGTCGCCTTGCGACATCTGCTCGACCATCTTGGTGACGTCGCTGAAGAAGGACTCGGTCATCGCCTGGCGGAGCTGCTGCATGAGCTCCTGGAAGCGGTGCTGCGCGTCCGGGTTGAGGAACTCGTAGTGCTGGAGCTGCTTGACCTGGCCGGGGGCGTCGTCGGGGAGCTGGTCCAGGAAGTCGCGCTTGCGCTCGGCGATGCGGCGCAGCATGTCGGCGAACTGCTCCTCTTGCGACGCCCCCGATGCTCCGTCTTCGTCGCCCGACTGGTCGCCGCCGACCTGAGGCGAGCCCTGCTGACCGCGCTGGCCCTGCTGGCGGGCAGGCGTGCCATCGGCGTCCGCATCGTCGCCTTCGCTGTTTTCGCCGCCGCCCTGAGCGGCGTCGGACTGGTCCCCGGGCGCGCCTGGCGGCTGCTGGCCGAGGCGCTCGGCGAGGGTGTCACGCTCCAACTCAAGCAGCTCTTCGAGCTGGCGGCGGATGTCGTCCATGACGCCGCCGAGGTCGAACTGGTCGAGGCGCTCTCGGCGCTCCTGGCGGAGCTGGTGCAGCAAATCGCGCAGGCCCTGCATGCGATCGCCCTGCTGGCCGCGCATGCCGCGCTGCATCAGGTTGCGCAGCGCGTGCTGCAGGTCGCCGAAGTTCATGAGGTCGTCGGAGAGCGCGTCAAGCACGTCGCTCACGTCGAGCGCGGGGATCTCCTGCGTGCCGTCCCACTCGGTGTAGCGGTAGATACCGACCATCAGGCCCCCCCGTTCGGGCCAGCCGCGTGGCGCTCGCGGCGGCGCCTAGCCTCGGTAGCGGGACTGGCCCGCGACCGTGTCCTTGTTCAGCCGTTTGTTGAGGTGTAGGCCTTCGAGCACAAGCTCGACGGCCGCCGCCTGAACGGCGGGGTTGGGGTCGTCGGTGAGCTGGCGCACGGCGGCGGGCAGGCCGTCGACGCTCTTGAGCAGGCGCTGATAGTGGGCGACCGGCATGCGCTCGCCGGTCTCAGCGGCGATGCCGGACTTGAACGCGAGGACCACGGGCTCGAGGTCCGTGATGCTGCAGTGGCGGTTGAAGACGGCGACGATCGCGCCCTGGATCAGGCGGTCGACGATCTGCTCCTCGCGGCCGTCCTCGACGGTCTCGAACTCGAGCTTGCCTTCGAGCGCGGCCTTGATGAAGGGGAGGTCGGTGATGCGAGGCGCGACCTCCGGCTCGCCGAGGCGGATGCCGCGGCGCAGCGCGTTGGCGGTCATCGCCTCGTAGTCCGCGATCGACGCGCGCACGGAGACGCCGGAGCGCTGGTTGATGTCGGGGGAGCGTCGCGCGAGACGAGTGACCTCGGCGACGATCTCCCGCATGTACGCAGGGACGTGCATTGCGTAGCCGTTCGCCTCGAAGCGCGTGGCCTCCTGGTCGATGATGCGAATCTCGTCCTCGACGTTGCGGGGGTAGTGGGTGCGGATCTGGGAGCCGTAGCGGTCCTTGAGCGGCGTGATGATGCGGCCGCGGTTGGTGTAGTCCTCCGGGTTGGCGGTCGCGACGATGAAGACGTCCAACGGCAGGCGTACCTTGTGGCCGCGAATCTGAATGTCGTGCTCTTCCATGACGTTGAGCAGGCCGACCTGGATGCGCTCGGCGAGGTCCGGCAGCTCGTTGATCGCGAAGATGCCGCGATTGGTGCGCGGGATGAGGCCGAAGTGGATGGTGAGCTGATCGGACAGGTAGCGACCCTCGGCGACCTTGATCGGGTCGACCTCGCCGATGAGATCGGCGATGGTGATGTCGGGCGTGGCGAGCTTCTCGCCGTAGCGCTCGTCGCGGTGCAGCCAGGCGATCGGCGCGTCGTCGCTGAGCTCCTCGATGAGCTGGCGGCCGGCCTCGCTGATCGGCGCGTAGGGGTTCTCCGGGATCTCGACGCCGGAGAGGACGGGGGTCCATTCGTCGAGCAGCGTGGTGAGACTGCGGATGATGCGCGACTTCGCTTGGCCGCGCTCGCCGAGCATGATGATGTCGTGGCCCGAGAGGATCGCGTTCTCGAGCTGCGGCACGACATCGTCTTCGTAGCCCATGACGCCTGAGAAGAGCGGCTGGCCGGTGGCGAGCTGCGCGATCAGGTTCTTGCGGATCTCGGCGCGGACGGTCAGCACTTTGTAACCGGATGCGCGCAGGGCGCCCAACGTGGTGGGTCGGTCGTTGGCCACGTGGGCCCCCTCTCGGGTGTCAGGCGCTCGGCTTCGGACCGAGCTTGTGGCGCTGCGATGCGTACCGCCTGGCGATGAGCGCTGCCGCACGTGATGCGCGGCGCCCGCTCCGGCGCGATCAGTATACGAACGGCGATAGCCAGCGCGCGCTTGTCGCGGCGCGTGCGACATGCGAAAGCCCCGCGGTGCGGGGCTTTCGGTGCGAGACAACGCTGGGATTGGAGCAGATCAGGACGCGGCTTTGGACTCCACGCGGCGCGGGAGCACGAAGTCGAGCAACTCGGGGCGCTCGACGAGCGTGCGCACGACGCGGCCGAGGCGCGAGTCGCGCAGCACGATCACGTCCGGCACGTCGAGCACGTCTGAGAGCGTGATGTCGAGGGCTGCGGTGATCGCGAGGGCAGTCGACAGCGGGAGCTCGCGCTTGCCGGTCTCGTAGTTCGAAAGCGACGCCTGGGTGATGCTGGACGCGCGTGCGACATCGGCCTGCGAGCGCGCGCGTTGCTGCCGCCAGTGGCGCAGGCGCTGACCGGCGGCGCGGCGTCGGTCCGCGGAGTCGTCGACTCTTACTGGCATAACTTCGCTCCTTTAGCGGTTCCGCGAGCGGGCGCTGGGCAGCCCGGGGACCGTGCCTGTGTTTACCGTCGCACGTAATGGTAACGCACTGAGTTTGTGCGCTCAAGCACAAAGTATTAAGGCCCGGTGAATTTCGCATGCCAGGCGTGCCCTGGCGGCCGGGGCGCTACTCGGGCGAGAGGATCTCAATCACGGCCGAGGTCCCGACGACGCGCTGCCAGAGCCAGCCGGAGCGGTTGTCCATGAACCAGATGTCCCGCGCCAGGCCGTGGATGGCGCTGCCGGTATCGCCGCAGACATAAACGCGGCCGGTGGGGTCGCCCTCGATGCGGAACCGCTGGCCGAGGTAGGCGTAGTCGCAGGCGGCCATGCCGGGGCGCACGCGGCTGCCGTCGCGGACGTGCCCGCAGAAGGAGCCGCCGTCCCCACGGGGGGATTCGCCCCCGGCCGATTCTTCGCAATAGTAGAAGCTCACAGGTACCGAGACGCGATCGCCGGGGGCCAGCCGACGGGCAGCGAGCGCCAGGGCCTGTACCTGCAGCTGCGGGCGCCTCGGAGCGAGGGGCTGGCGCTCGACCGCGATCCGGGCGTCGGCCAACTCGGCCGGCGCCTGGACTTCAACGGGCAGCGCGCGGCTTGCGGGGGCCGCCGGGGGCGGAACGTCACGGGCATCGTCGCCGCCGAGTCCTGGGACGCGCGGCACGCGCAGCATGCCGCCGAGCTGGTGGAACGGCGAGGCGGCGTCCGCAGATGCCGGGGGCCGCGGCGGCTCCGGAGCGGCATCGGCGAGGGCTCCCGCGACGCCCGTACCCAAGGCGATCAGCAGGCAGACGGCGGACGCCACCAGACCATGGCGGCACGCACGTGCTGCTCCGCGAGCGCAACGCCGCCACATCTCGGTCAGTATGACCGCGCACGCGGCATGTGCTTACACTCGCGCGTCATAACACAACGAGCTATCCACGGGTTATCAACGCGGCGCGCGGGCATCGGGGAGGCCGACGGCGCGCACGCACGCGTTGCGTAGCCTCCACGCGAGGCCGCGAGGCTACTGGAGCAGGCCCTCGCTGCGCAGGTCGCCGACGGCGGCCGCGAACGCCTCCACGGTGCGATCGATGTCGGCGTCGCCGTGGGCGGAGGAGACCATGCCGCCCGTGCCCATGAGATCCACGCCGTGGTTGAAGAGCGCCCACTTGAGCGGACGCACCAACGGTGCTGCGACGCCTGCGGGCTCGACGGCGGCGTCCCACTCGATGTCGCTCGGGCGCGGCGCGCCGGTGCCGAGGTTGAGGTGCCACATCGAGGACACCGCCCATGCCGAGCCGTCGACGCCGCGCTCGGCGAAGAGCGCGTTCAGAGCGCGAACCAGACGAGCGGCGGCGGCAGCGGCGCGCGCCGTCTCGGCTCCGCCGGCGATGAGCTGCAGCGCGGCGACGCCCGCCGCCGCGGCGACGGGGTTCGCGTTGTAGGTGCCCTGGTGCGCGATGCGGCGGCGCTCGTCCCAGTCGCTGCCGTCGGCGCGCAGCTCGAGCAGTGCGACGATGTCCTCGCGGCCGGCGACGCACCCGCCGGGCATGCCGCCGGCGAGGATCTTCGCGTGCGTCGAGAGGTCCGGCAGCACGCCGTAGCGCTCCGAAGCGCCGCCGGGCGCCATGCGGAAGCCGGTGATCACCTCGTCCATGACGAAGAGCGTGCCGGTGGTGGCGGTCAGCTCGCGCGCGGTGCGCAGGTAGGCGGGCTGCAGCGGGTGCGTGCCCCAGTGCGCGCCGGTGGGCTCGAGGATCACCGCGGCCACGTCGCGCGGGGCGAGCGCGGCGCGCAGCGCCTCGACGTCGCCCGAGGGCACGACGGTGAGCCAGTCGTACACGCCGTCGGGCACGCCCACCGCGTACGGGTGGGCGCCGTCAGGCGCGACGCGGCCGACGACGAGGTCGTGCCAGCCGTGGAAGTGCTCGTCGAGCTTCACGACGCGGTCGCGGCCGGTGTAGGCGCGCGCGAGGCGCAGCGCCATCATCGTGGCCTCGGTGCCGGAGGAGGTGAAGCGCACGCGTTCGGCGCAGGGGACCATGCGCAGGACCTGCTCGCCCCACGCGACCTCGAGGTCGTGCGAGGAGCCGAAGTGCGTGCCGCGGGTGAGCGCCTCGGCGATTGCGTCGTTGACCTCGGGGCGCTGGTGACCGAGCAGCAGCGCGCCGTGGCCGCCGATGTAGTCGACGTACTCGTTACCGTCCACGTCCCACTTGCGCGCGCCTGCGGCGCGCTCCACGTAGATGGGCCACGGCAGGAACGCACGGATATCGTGCGTCACGCCGGAAGGGAAGACGCGGCGCGCGCGCGCGGCGAGACGGCGCGAGCCCTGGTGGGCCGCCTCGAAGGCCTCGAGGATCGCGCTCATGTGGTGCCCTTTCGCGCCCGTTCCCGGTCGAGTCTCTGCCGTGTCGCGGCCCGCGACAAGCGGTACCGTGGAAAGGCGCTACGCAGGCGCTGTGCGGAGGCACCGAGATGGCTGAGCGACTGCCCGAGTCCGAGATCACTACGGCGCTCGCGGCGCTGCCGGGCTGGACGTATGACCTCGCCGGCGGGTGCCTCAAACGATCCTACACGTTTCGCGACTTCGTGGAGGCGTTCGGCTTCCTCGCGCAGCTCGCCGCGCTGCAGGAGCGCATGAACCATCACGCGACGATCACGAACACGTACGCGCAGGTGGCCGTGCAGCTTTCGACGCACGACGTGGGCGGCGTGACGGAGCGAGACCTCACGCTGGCGCGCGCGCTCGAGGAGCGTGCGCTCGGGCACTAGCGGGGCTCGTCGCGCAGTTCGTTCGTCAAGCGTACGTAGGCGAGCTGGTCGATGGTCACGCCGTCCTTGTGCACGCGTGCGCGCAGGCGCCCTTCGAGCGTAAAGCCGGCCTTTTCGAGCACGCGCGCGGACGCCGGGTTCCACGCGAACACCCACGCCTCGACGCGCGCGAGCTCCCGGAGCGTCGCGAACACGTGCGCCGTGGCGCCGCGCGTGGTGGCGGTGGCAATGCTGCGACCCCAGTAGCCGACGCCGAGCCAGTAGCCGAGCTCCACCGTGCGCGCGTTCACGTCATCGAGCAGGTGCACGCCGCACGCGCCGACGGCCGCGCCGTCTGCATCGATGGCGAACTCGATCACGGGTTCGTCGTCGGGGTGCCGCGCGAGCTAGGCCGCGGCGTTGGCGGCGGTGTAGGGGTGCGGGAAGCGATCGCACAGGTTGCGCCAGACGCGGCGGTCGTTCGCGTGCGCGGCGAGCGAGGGGGCGTCGTCCGGCTGCCAGCCGCGCAGCACAACGCCCACGTCTGGCAGCGCGATGCGCGGCGCGGGCATGCGCTCAGCCCGCACCGTGCGGCGAGCGCCACGCGACGCCGGTGGCGCGCTCGACGACGTCGAGCATGTCCTCAATGTCGCCGCGCAGCGCGTCGTCCGGGTCGAGCGTGAGCGCGCGCAGGAACGAGGCGCGGGCGGAGACGTACAGCGCGTCGGCGTGCTGCTCAGGGAGCTGCTCGGCGCGCCACGCGCGACCGCCCTTGGGGCGCGCGAGCGCATGCGCGGCGTACTCGCGGCACCAGCCGAGCGTGTACGCGAACCACGGGTTCGCGGGCTCGAGCTCGACAGCGCGCTCGAGCGCCGCAAGACCGTCGGCGAAGCGACGCTTGCGGGTGACGAGCGTGTTGCCGAGGTAGGCCCAGGCGTCGGCGAAGGAGGGGACGTCGTTGAGCAGCGCGCGCACGGCGGCGAGCGCGGCATCGACATCGGCGGTGCGCATCGCCTCGCCGAGGCGGGCGCGCGCGTCGGTGCTCGTCATGCGCGGATCATAGCGGCGCGGGGACGATCGCCGGGGCGCCGCTCGCGGGATCACGCAGCACGGCGAGGCGCGCGCCGAACAGCGTTGCCAGGTGCTCGGACGTGACGACGTCGGCGGGCGGGCCGTCGAGCAGCACGCACCCGCCGAGCAGCGCGAGCATGCGCGGCGCGTACTGTGCGGCCTGCGCCACGTCGTGCATCACCATCACGACGGTGAGCCCCCGCTCGGCGTTGAGTCGGCGCAGCAGCGCGAGCAGCTCGTGCTGGTGGCCGAGGTCGAGGAACGTCGTCGGCTCGTCCAGCAGCAGCAGCTCGGGCTCCTGCGCGAGGGCGAGCGCGACCCACGCGCGCTGGCGCTCGCCGCCGGAGAGCGTGCCGAGCGGGCGTGTGCGCAGCGCCTCGAGCCCGGCCCAGGCGAGCGCGCGCTCGATGGCCGCGTGGTCCGCGGCGGCGGGCGCAGCGAGCATGCCGCGATGCGGG
>VGPB01000016.1 GCA_016875695.1 Chloroflexota bacterium
CCCCCGGGCGCTCCCCGGTGAGAGGCGACGCCGGTGCGGGCGGCCGGGTGTGCGCGGCTGCGAGCAGCCGGAGCGATGGCGTGGAGCTCGGCGTCCCTACAACAGCTCGGGCAGGCCGGCGCGCGCGCGGCGCCAATCCAGCAGCAGCTCGAGCGCGCGGGCGGCGCGCGGGATCGAGGCGAAGGCGGCGACGCCGGCGGCGTAGGCGGTGACGTCTAGCGCCGCCGCGAGGTCGGCGTCGGCGCGCTCGCGGCGCACGAGCAGCACGGGGCGGCCGCCGCGCTCCTGCAGCGAGGCGAGCAGCGCGACCTGACGGCGCGTGCGCTCGAGTGGCGGCTCGGCCGGGTCGTCGTCGTCGGGGTCGGGCGCGCGCTCGCCGGCGGCGGGGCGCGGCGGCCCGCCGCCCGTGGCGACGATGGTCACGTCGTAGCCCGGCGTGAGCGCGGCGATGGTCGTGACCTGCTCGAGCGCCTCGCGCCGGGCGGCGCCCGCGCCGATGAATCCGGCGTCGACGGGGTTGCGGATGCTGTTGCCGGCGATCGGCACCCACGGGCGTAGTGCGGCGCGCGTGGTGTCGGGCAGCTCCGGCAGGTCCAGGCCGTGGCGTGCGAGCGCGTCGGCGGCGAGCACCGAGAAGCCCCCGCCGCCGCCGACCAGCACGGCGCGGCGGCCGCGCACGTGGCGCGCGGCCGTGCTCACGACGATCGCGGCGTCGTGCAGCTCCTCCAGCGTGTCGACGCGCAGCGCGCCGGCCTGGCGGCAGAGCGCGTCGAAAAGCGCGCCGGGCCCGGCAAGGGAGCCGGTGTGCGAGCTCGCGGCGCGCGCGCCGGCGGCCGTGTAGCCGCCCTTGAGGATGATCGTGGGCTTGACCGCGGCGCAACGGCGCAGCGCCCCGAGTAGCGCGCGGCCGTCCGGCACGCCCTCGAGGTAGGCGGTCACGACCGCCGTCTGCGGGTCGCTGGCGGCGTAGTCGAAGAGCTCGGCGGCGGCGATGTCGGAGCCGTTGCCGAAGGAGACGACCTTCGAGAAGCGCACGCCGCGCGGCGCGAGCCCGCTGACGATTTCCTGCGCGTTCGCGCCGGACTGCGAGATGCCCATCACATCGCCGGGCTCGCGCGGCATGCCTATGCCGAACGCGAGCCGCTCGTCTGGGACGTACAGGCCCATGCAGTTGGGGCCCAGTACGCGCACGCCGCCGGCGCGCGCGAGCGCTGCGAGCGCGCGCTCGGCCTCGGCCATGGCCGCCTCGCCGCTCTCGGTGAAGCCGGCCGTGAAGAAGTGCAGCGAGCGCACGCCCTTCGCCACGCACTGCTCGACGAGCGCGCGCGCGCCGTCGCGCGGGATGAGCGAGATCACGTGGTCGACGGGGCCCGGGATGGCGAGCAGCGTCGGGAAGCAGGGCAGTCCTTCGATCTCGGTGGCGCGCGGGTTGACGAGGTAGAGCGGGCGGCGTTGCTCGTACTGCTGGTCGAGCAGCGCGTGCAGGAAGCTCGCGCCGCGCCCGCTCGCCGAGCTGGAGATGCCGACGAGCGCGACGGCGCGCGGGTGGAAGACGGGGTCCAGCGGGTGCTCGCTCACGCACGCCCTTCCTGGGTCACTCGCCGCGACCAGGTCACTCGCCGTGACGTGCAGCTCCCGCTCCGGCGCAGCGTAAGGCGACAGGGGATGGTTGGCGGCCAGACGGTGATGCTAGCACGGGCGCGGCGGGGCGCGCGCGAGGCGGGGCGCTCCACCTCGAGCGCGGCGCGGGGGGGACCGAGCGCGCCGGCTACGTCTCCTTCACGGCGCGCGCGAAGTTCGGCACGAAGGCGGCGGCTTCGGGCGCGATGCCGTGCGTGAGCGCTGCCTCGACGGCCTTCGCGACGGCCTCGATCTCGTCCGGGGTGTTGTAGACGTGTAGCGACAGGCGCACGGCGTTGAACTCCCGCACGGAGCGGCAGACGGCGCGTGCCGCGAACTGCAGGTGCGCCGCCAGCAGCTGCGCGTCGAGGTCGCCCGCCTGGAACGCGAACAGCCCGCTGCGCGTGCTGTCGCCCTGCGCGCTCGTCACGGTCACGCCGGGGATGCGTGCGAAGCGCTCGCCGGCGAGCGCGGTAAGCGCGCGCACGCGGTCCCAGACCGCGAGGGGGCCGGACGCGAGGTACTGGTCAATCGCGGTGACGCCGCCGGCGAGCAGCGGGCCCGATACCGTCGTGAGCTCGAACTTCTGGATCGAGTCGCGCTCGGGTGTGAAGTTGCCGTTGAAGTCGTACGACGCGGCCGCGTGGCCGGACACGGCCGCGGGCTCGAGCTCGGCGATGCGATCGTGGCGCACGTACAGCGCGCCGAGGCCGCCCGGGCCGCACAGCCACTTGTGCATCGGGATGGCATATGCGTCAACGCCGCTCGCGTGCACGTCGAGCGGCTCGTGGCCGGCGGTCTGCGCGCCGTCGACGAGCACGCGCGCTTGCGGGCTGGCGCGGTGCGCGAGCGCGACGATCTCCGCAAGCGGCAGGCGCTGGCCGGTGGAGAACGAGACGCCGGAGATGATGACGAGGCGCGTGCGCGCGTCGCAGACGGCGGCGAAGCGCTCGATTATCGCGCCCGGCGAGTCGTCGGCGCCGAGCGGCACGATGTGCAGCGTCGCGCCGCGGCGCTCGCGCAGGTAGTACGCGGGCACGATGCCGGACGGGTGCTCGACGCCGGTGGTGACGACGCCGTCGCCGGGCGCGATCGGCAGCCCGGCTGTGACGAAGTTCAGCCCGTGCGTGGTGTTGTCAGTGATCGCGATCTCGTCAGCGTCGGCGCCGAGCAGCGCGGCGGCGCGCTCGCGGTAGCGCGCGCCGAGCGCGATGCGCGCGTCGAGCAAAGGGCGGCTGGTCGGGCCGAGCGTGAGCTCGCTGTCGATCCACTCGTGCATCGCGTGCGCGACGTCCTCGCTGAGCGGGCCCTGCCAGCCGCAGTTCATGTACACGGTGTCGCGCAGCACGGGCGTGTGCGCGCGCAGCCACGCCCAGCGTGCGTCGTGCGTGGTGGCATGCGCTACGTCGTTGACCATGCGTGCATCTCCGTTCGTGTGCCCACGTGCGTGGCGTGGTCGTGTATATTCGCACGCTGCACGCGCACGCGTGCGCGCGACGCTCCGCGATACGGACGCACGGCGCGCGGCTCCGGACACGGGGCGCGCGACGTGGACCGGCGAGCAGCAGCGAGAGCTAGCGTCACATAACCTGCGGTGGGCCACGCGCAGTGGCGGGCGCGGCGGACTGCGGTGGGCGGCGCGCTCAGGCGCGACGGGGCGAGCTCCGGGGGGACCGCTCCGTCGCCCACATGGCCGGCGGCCGGGCATCGTGGCGGCGGGCCGTGCGGCGAGCCCGCCGCGCTTTGGCCAGTGTGCACGCGGCCGTGATGGTTGTCGCCGCGCCGCTCCACCGGCGCTCCACGTGCCAGCCATCGCCCCTCACCAGACTGGCGGGCAGGCCGGGGTCCGGGTGCTGGTGGGAGGGTGCGCATGGTCGGAGTGGAGCGAGCGAGCGCGGCGGCGGTGGCGGCGCACACGGCAGAGCTGCGCGTCGCGGTCGTCGGCGCCGGCTACTGGGGCCCGAACCTCGTGCGCAACTTCTTCGAGGCGCCGGGGTCCATCGTGGTCGCCGCGAGCGACCTGCGCGTGTAGCGCCTGGCGACGATCGGGCGGCGCTACTCGACGCTGGCGCTCATGACTGACGCCGAGGATGTGCTGCGCGACCCGGGTGTCGACGCCGTCGCGATCGCGACGTCGACGGCGACGCACTACGAGCTCGCGCGGCGCGCGCTCGAGGCCGGGAAGCACGTGTGGGTGGAGAAGCCGCTCGCGCCGAGCTACGCGGAGGCGATGCGCCTCACGGAGCTGGCGCACCGGCGCAGCCTGACGCTCATGGTGGACCACACGTTCGTGTACACGGGCGCGGTGCAGGCGATGTGCGCGCGCATCGACACGGGCGAGCTCGGCGAGCTTCTGTGCTACGACTCCGTGCGCGTGAACCTGAAACTGTACCAGAACGACGTCAACGTGATCTGGGACCTCGCATCCACGATGTGTCGATCGTCGACTACCTGCTGCCGTTCCGCCCGGTCGCGGTGTCGGCGCAGGGCATGCGGCACATCGGGTCGGGCGACGGGGTCAGCGAGAGCCAGGCGTACGTGACGCTGCAGTACGAGCAGAACTTCATCGCGCGCTTCCACGTGAACTGGCTCGCGCCGGTCAAGATTCGGCTCGCGACGCTGTGCGGGACGGACCGCATGATCGTGTACGACGACATGGTGCCCAGCGACAAGCTGCGCATCTACGACCGCGGCGTCACCGTCAACGGCGACGCCGAGAGCGACCGTCGCCGGCTGCTCGTCGAGTATCGCTCCGGCGACATGTACGCGCCGAAGCTCGACCCGGCCGAGGCGCTGCAGACCGGCGCGCGCCACTTCGCGGCCTCGATCGTGGCGGGCACGGCGCCGCTCACCGACGGCCTCGCGGGCAGCCGTGCGGTGGCGATGCTCGAGGCGGCGCAGCAGTCGCTCGCCGCCGGCGGCCGCGTGCCGGGGGTCGCCTGGTGACGGCCACGAGCACGAACGTCCCGTTCGTCGACCTCGGCGCGCAGTACGCGGCGATCGGGCCAGAGCTCGAGGCGTGCGTGCTCGTGGTGCTGCGCGGCGGCTAGTACTTCGGCAGCCCCGAGGTCGCGGCGTTCGAAGAGGAGTTCGCGCGCTACTGCGGTGTGCGCGAGGCGGTGGCGGTGAACTCCGGCACGGCCGCGCTGCACGTCGCGCTGTTCGCGCTCGGCGTCGGCGCGGGCGACGAGCTGGTGACGGTCGCGCACACGTTCGTCGCGACCGCGGAGGCGATCGTGCAGGCGGGCGCGCGGCCCGTGTTCGTGGACATCGAGCGCGAGACGTTCGGGCTCGACCCCGCTCGGCTGGAGGCGGCGATCACGACACGCACGCGCGCGATCGTGCCGGTGCACCTGTACGGCGAGCCCGCGCGCATGGACGTCATCCGCCGCATCGCGGACGCGCGCGGCATCCCCGTCGTCGAAGGCGCAGGCCAGGCGCACGGCGCCACGCTCGACGGGCGGCGCGCGGGGGCGCTCGGCGCCATCGGCTGCTTCTTGTTCTATCCGAGCAAGAACCTCGGCGCGGCGGGGGAGGGCGGCATCGCCGTGACGGACTCGCCCGAGCTCGCGGCGCGCATGCGGCTGTTCCGCCCGCACGGCGAGCGCGAGCGTTACCACCACGAGGTGATCGGCTGCAATTACCGGCTTTCGGCAATCTAAGCGGCGGCGCTGCCCGTGAAGCTGTCGTACCTCGACGCGTGGGTGGAGCGCCGGCGCTGCCGTGCGGCGCTGTACGGCGCGCTGCTCGCTGGCGCCGGCATGGAGACGCCGCGCGTGCAGGCGGGTGCCGACTCCGTGTACCACCTCTACGTCGTGCGCCACGCGCAGCGCGATGCGATTGCGGCGCGCGGCGGCGGGCGTGGCGATCGGCGCGCACTACCCGTTGCCGGTGCACCTGCAGCCGCCGTATCAGGAGTTCGGCGCGGGCGAGGGCTCGCTGCCGGAGACCGAGGCGGCGGCGCGCGAGGTGTTGTCGCTGCCAATGTACGCCGAGCTCGGCGACGAGCAGGTCGCGCATGTCGCGCACGACGCGGCGGTGACGGCCGTCGGCAACCTCGTCAACGGCAAGCGCGCGCACCTCGACGGCCTCGCGCTCGACGCGCTGCGCTTCGTCGAGGCGGACGTGTGTGACACCGTGCGCATGGTGGGGCTGCTGGCGGACACGGACATCGTGTTCCACCTCGCGTGCCTCGGCGTGCGGCACTCGATCCACTCGCCGGTCGAGAACCATGAGGTGAACGCGACGGCGACGCTCGCGCTGCTCGCGCGCGCGGCGGGCGTCGGGCGTTTCGTGCACGTCTCGAGCTTCGAGGTGTACGGCACGGCGCGCTGGGCGCCGATGACGGAGGCGCACCCGACGTACGTGCTGACGGTGTACGGGGCGGGCAAGCTCGCGGGAGAGTGCTACGCGCGCGCGTACCACGAGACGTATGGCTTCCCGACGGTGGTCGTGTGCCCATTCAACGCGTACGGGCCGCGCTTGCACCACGAGGGCGACAGCGGCAAGGTGATCCCGCCCTTCCTGTTGCGCGTGCTCGCCGGGCGGCCGCTCGTCGTGTTCGGCGACGGCACGCAGACGCGCGACTTCACGTACGTCGCGGACACGGCGCGCGGCATCCTGCTCGCGGCCACCGCCGAGGCGACGGTCGGGCGGACGATCAACCTCGGCAGTGGGTGCGAGATCGCGATCAACGAGCTCGCGCGGACGGTGCTCGACGTGGTCACGGACGGCGCGGGCGCGGTGACGCACGACGTACCGCGTCCGGGCGACGTGCTGCGGCTGTACGCCGACAGCACGCTCGCGCGGGAGCTGCTCGGCTTCGCGCCGCAGGTACCGCTGCGTGAAGGCCTGGAGCGGCTCGCGGCGTGGTACCGCGAGCAGGGGGAGACGCGCGAGGCGCTGCTCGCGCAGGAGGTGCTGCATAACTGGCAGCCGGCGGCCGCGGCGGAGCCGGCGCGCGCGTGGGCGCCGATTGCCAGCTCGGCCAGGGCGTGTTTGTCGACGCGGACGTCGTGGAGGGCGACCGCTGCAAGCTCGAGAACTACGTGAACGCGCACCGCGGCGCGGTGGTGGAGGACGAGGTGTTCCTCGGCCCCGGCGCGGTGCTCACGAACGACCGCTGGCCGCGCGCGACGAACCGCGACGGCAGCGTGAAGGGCGCTGAGGACTGGACGTGCGAGGGCGTGACGGTGCGCCGCCGCGCGAGCGCGAGCGCGGGCGTGGTCGTGCTGTCCGGCGCGACCGTGGGCGCCGCGGCGATGGTCGGTGCGGGCGCCGTCGTCACGCGCGACGTCGAGGCAGGGGCAATCGTCGTAGGCAACCTGGCGCGGCGCGTGGGCAGCGCGCCGGACGCGTAGTCCTCCGCGTTGCCCGGGCAGGGCGCCGTGCCAGCGACATAACGTCTGGTCGAGCCGTGAGCGGTGCACGACGAACGAGGGTGCCCGCACGGGCACCCTCGTTTGCTTCGTCAGGCGGCTGAGCGGGCCGAAGCCATCCGCCTAGCCTGTGCCGGTCGCGGCGAGGACCCTAGCGGCCCTTCCAGACGGCGGGGCGCTTCTCGGCGAAGGCCTTCGGGCCTTCCTTCGAGTCCTCGGAGGAGAGCACAACCTTGCTGACCCACTCGCCGACGCGCAGCGACTCCTCCATGAGCGCCTTGCGCCAGACCTGGATCACCGCCTTCGTGCCCTGGATGGAGAGCGGGGCGTTCTGCGCGATCAGCTCGGCGAGCTCGACGGCGCGCGGGATGAGGCGGTCGGGCGCGGTGACCTCGGTGACGACGCCCCAGGCGAGCGCCTGCTCCGGGCTGATGCGGTCGGCGGTGAGCAGGATGTGGTTCGCGGCGGACAGGCCGACAACGCGTGGCAGGTGGTAGATGCCGTAGCCGGCGAGGATGCCGCGTTTCGGCTCGAACAGCCCGAAGTACGCGTCGGTCGAGCAGATGCGGATGTCGCAGTCGAGCGAGGTCTCCATGCCGCCGCCGATGGCGAGGCCGTTGACCGCGGCGATGAAGGGCTTGGGGCTGCGCGAGTAGACCATGCCGCTCATGCTGCCGCCCTGGCGGCGGGCGCCGCTGGCGTTGCGCTCGGCCATCTCCTTGAGGTCGGCGCCCGCGCAGAAGGCGCGGCCGGCGCCGGTGACGATGCCGACGCGCATGTTCACGTCGTCGTTGAAGTCGGAGACGTACTCCTCCATCTCGGACATGAGCGTGCCGCCGAGGGCGTTGAGCCGCTCCGGGCGGTTGAGCGTGAAGATCGCGTAGAAGTCCTTCTTCTCGTAGATGACGTCGGGCATGGCGAATCTCCTCTTGCTTATCGGGAGCGCAATCCGGCTGCCTCCATCTACGCTCGCGGTGGGGGCGTGTCAACCGGCGCGGGCCTCCAGCGGGCGGGTCGTGGCCGCGAACGCGGGCGTGCGGTAGGCTGCGCGCGCGTATACGCGGCGGGGAGCCCGGCTGAGCCGGCGGAGGGAGCGGGGAGTTGGCGGGTTTGCTGGATGGTCAGGTAGCGCTGGTCACGGGCGGCTCGCGCGGCATCGGCCGGGCGATCTGCCTCGAGCTCGCCAAGCACGGCGCGATGGTCGCGGTCAATTACGTCGCCAACGAGGCGGCCGCGAGGGAGGTTGTCGCGGAGATTACGAAGAGCGGCGACAAGGCGGGCGCGTACCAGGGCGACGTGGCGGACTACGCCAGCGCGCAGGCGATGGTGAAGCAGGTCATCGCAGACCTTGGCCCGGTGCGCGTGCTCGTGAACAACGCCGGCGCGACGGCCGACCGCACGCTCGCGCGCATGTCGCCGGAGGAGTGGGCGAAGCCGATCCGCACCAACATCGATGGCCTCTTCAACGTGACGAGCGCCGTCTGGGGCCCGATGGGCGAGGCGGGCGGCGGGCACGTGGTGGTGCTCTCCTCGATCGTGGGCGAGACGGGCCGGCTCGGGCTCGTGAACTACGGCACGTCGAAGGCGGCGGCGATCGGCTTCGTGCGCGGGGCGGCGCGAGAGGGGGCGCGCTTCAAGATCCACGTGAACGCGGTGGCGCCCGGATTCATCGACACCGACATGATCGGCGGGCTGAACGAGGAGCAGCGCCAGCGCGTGCAGGCCGAGTCGCTGCTCGGCCGCTTCGGGACGGCCGAGGAGATCGCGAGCATGGTGCGCTACATCGTGACCGAGGGGACGTACATCACGGGCGCGGTGTTCGACGTGAACGGCGGCATGTTCATCGGCTAGCGGCCCCACCGTGCGGCGGGCGCACGCGCGGCGTGTTGTCCGCCGCGGCGGGCGTCCGCTACGATCCGCCTGCCGCCCGCTCGGTGCCGAGGTAGCTCAGTGGTAGAGCACGCGACTGAAAATCGCGGTGTCGGCAGTTCAACTCTGCCCCTCGGCACCAACGCAACGCCCGGCGCCGCCGCGGCCCTGCGCTGCAGGGCTTAGCGCCCGGCGCGGTCGCGGGGAGCGTGGAGCGCGCGGCGCGTTGCAGGGGACCGCAACGTGGTCGGCTCGGCCCAGGACTCCGGCTCCCGTCACCGAGGCGCCGGCTCCGGCATCGGCAGGGCGACGGCGCAGCGCTTCGCGCAGGAGGACGCGACCGCGATGTGCGCGGGCCTGCACCTCGAGTCCGAGCAGCAGACGGCGGCCGTGATCACCGAGCGCGGCGGCAGCGCGCTCGCGCTCGCGCTCGATGTCGCCGACGAACAGGCCGTGCGCGCGACGATCGCGCACGCGGTCGAGCGCTTCGGGGCGCTGCACATCCCCCTGAACAACGCGGGCATCCCCGGCGGGGACTGGGACCTGACGCTGGCCGTGGACTTGCGCTCCGTCTATCACGCGACGCTCGCGGCGGCCCCGGTGATGGAGCAGGCCGGCGGCGGCAGCGTCGTCAACGTCTCGTCGATCCTCGGCCTCGTTGGAATGACGCCGCTGCCTCAGTTCGTCGAGATCGACGTGACGTCGTACGTAGCCTCGAAGCACAGCATGCTCGGGGTGACGCGCTCGCTCGCGCTGCGCTACGCGGCGCGCGGCATCCGCGTCAACGCGGTCTGCCCGGGCTTCATCGACACGCTGATGGTCGCGCCGTTCCTCGGCGACGCCGCGCTGCGCAGCGCGAGCGAGGCGCTGCATCCGCTCGGGCGACTGGGCCAGCCGGACGAGGTCGCCGCCGCGGTGCTTTTCTTGGCGAGCGACGACGCGTCGTTCGTCACTGGGGCGGTGCTCGCGGTGGACGGCGGCTACACGGCGCGCTGAGGGACTGACGCGTGGGCGCGCCGCAGTGGGATGCGGGTCGTCGTACCGACGCCGGCACGCCGCGCGCTCGACGGCGGCGGCGCGGCGGTGCCATCCTGCGCTGCGTGCCGCGTCGAATCGAGGGCGCAAGCGAGGGAGGCCACGATGGGCGCAACCGGCGTGCTGACGGTGGAGCAACTAGACGGCGGCGTGGCGCTGGTGCGCATGCACCGGCCGGAGAAGCTGAACGCGCTGAACCCGGAGTTGCTGGCCGCGCTCAACGACTACTTCGGCGCGCTGAGCGAAGGTGAGTACGACACGCGCGCGGTGGTGCTCACCGGCGCGGGGCGCGCGTTTTGCGCGGGTGGCGACTTCACGCCGCGCGACGCGGACGCGTCGCCGCTCGCGTGGCGGCGCGCGCACCCGGAGCGTGAGTCGGTCCGCTTCATCCGTGACTGCGACGTGCCGGTGATCGGCGCGATCAACGGCTACGCGTTCGGCGGCGGGTTCTCGCTCGCGCTGGCGTGCGACCTGCGCATCGCGGCCGACGACGCGCAGTTCCAGGTCGCGCAGATGCGCCGCGGGATTGTGCCGGAGTACGGGCTCAGCTACTTCCTGCAGGAGCAGGTCGGGCGGCAGCGCGCCCTGGAGCTGATGTACACCGCGCGGCGCGTCGACGCCGCCGAGGCGCTCGCGCTCGGCCTCGTAATCGAGGTCGTGCCGCGCGCGGAGCTCGACGCGCGCGCGATCGCGCTCGCCACCGCGATCGCGGCGGGCCCTCCGCTCGGCATGGCGGTGGCGAAGCGGCTGGTGCACACGGTCGAGGACGAGGCGCTCGCGCGTGTGCAGGAGCTGAGCATCGCGTACATCCGCTCGCTGCAGGGCACCGCGGACGGCCTCGAAGGCGTGCGCTCCTTCGTCGAGCGCCGCGAGCCGCACTTTCGTGGGCGCTAGCCCGCGGGCGTGCTGCGCGGGCCGCCGGGCTCCGGGATGAACGGGCCGTCGCGCTGCTGCAGGAACGCGCGCATGCCCTCGGTGCGCTGCACCTCGTACAGCGCTTCGACGTCGGGGGCGTCGGTCATGCTGCTCACGATGGCCGAGATGAAGCGGCCGACCTCGAGGCCCTGGCGCAGGCCCATCGCCTGCAGGCCCTTGATCGTGAGCAGCTTGTTCATGCGCACGGAGTCCGGCGGGACGAGCGCGAGCCGCTGCGCCATCGCGCGGGCGCGCTCCATGAGCTGCTCGTGCGGCACCACCTCGTTCACCGCGCCGATGCGCAGCGCCTCCTGCGCGTCGAAGTGGTCGCCGGTGAGCGCGTAGCGGTGCGCGTTCTTCCACCCGACGAGCGCGGGGAAGAGGAACGAGCTGTTCGAGATCATGCGTACCTCAGGCTGCCCGAAGGTCGCCTGCTCCGAGGCGATCGTGATGTCGCATGCGAGCGAGATCCAGAAGCCACCGCCGAGCGCCCAGCCGTTGACCGCGGCGATCACGGGCTTCGGCAGCTCCATGATGTGCAGCATCTGCTGCGCGTGCCGCCAGTCCGTCTGCACCCAGCGGTCCAGCACGTCGCGCCGCCGCTCTTGCTCCGGGCGGTCGCCGCCGAGGTCGTAGCCGGCCGAGAACGCCGGCCCGGCCCCGGTGACGATGATCGCGCGCACCGCCGAGTCCTCGGCCGCTTCGTCGAGGGCGGCGTGCAGCTCCATCTCCAGCGGGCGCGAGAGCGCGTTCATCTGCGCCGGGCGGTTGAGCGTCACCGTCGCGATCGGCGCATCCGTCTCGTACAGCACGTGTTCGTACGTGGCCATGGCGCTGCCCCTACCTCTCGTTCCGCTACTTGCGCGGGTAGTTCATCCCCCTCCGCGCGCTACTCGCGCGGATAATCCATACCAATGTGGCCCGATGCCTCGAACTCGTGGTACTGCTCGTCCGTGAAGCCGAGCAGCTGCTTGTACACGTACTCGTTGTCCTGGCCGAGCAGCGGCGCGTGGCGCGGCGGCGGGTGCGGCGTCTCTGACGCCTGGAATAGCCGGCCGACGTGACGGTAGCGGCCGGACTCCGGGTGGTCGATCTCGCGGAAGAAGCCGCGCGCCGCGTGGTGGCGGCTCTCCAACGCGTCGACCTCCGACATCACGACGCCGGCGGGCACGCCGCGCTCCTGCAGGCGGTACATCACCCAGTACGCATCGCGCGCGGCCGTCCACTCGCCGATCAACGCGTCGAGCTCGCGGCGGTGCTCGTGGCGGCACGCCATGTCAGAGAAGCGCCGGTCGGTGGCGAGGTCGGGGCGGCGCATCGCGTCGAGCAGCGCGCGCCACTCGTCCTCGTTGCGCACGCACAGCGTGACCCAGCGGTCGGCGCCGTCGCAGCGGTAGACGTTGTGCGGCGCCCACCACCAGTGGTCGTTGCCCATCTGCTCCCACGTGCGCCCATTGAGCGAGTAGTCCATGACGAACTCGCCGAGGAACGGCACGAAGTTCTCGGCGGTCGCCGCCTCGATGAACACGCCGTGCCCGGTCTTCGCGCGCTGGCGTAGGCCGAGCACGACCGCGAGCGCGCCCGCGACGCCCCCGGCCGCGTCGGCCGGCACGCCGGTCGGCGCGTACTCCGGGCTCAGGTCCGGGTACGCGCGGATCAGCGGGTGCCCGGCCAGCGCCTCCATGTGGTTGCCCCACGTGCGGTAGCCGCGGTACGGGCCCTCGATGCCGAACGCCGGCATACGTACCAGCACGAGCTGGGGGTTGACCGCGGACAGCGCCTCCCACGTGATGCCTTGCTTCTCGATGTTCGGCGGGAGGTTGTTCTCGATCAGCGCGTCCGAGGTGGCGACCAGGCGATGCAGCACGTCGCGCCCCTCGGGCCGCGTCAGGTCGACGGTCATCGAGCGCTTGTTGCGGCCATGTGCGTTGAAGATCGCGTTGCGGTTCCACGGGCGCGCGCCCGCCTCGTCGTACGGGTAGCCCATGCCGCCGGCGGCCGTCGCCTGCACGAATGGCGCGGGCGGGTACGGCAGCTGGCCGCGCGTCGAGCTCGCGAAGTGGCGCACGGACTCGACGCGGATCACCTCGGCGCCCCAGTCCGCGAGGTGCATCGTCGCGTAGGGGCCGGCCCACACGACCGTGAGGTCGAGCACGCGTACGCCCGCGAGCGGCAGGCGCGCCTCGGTCGTGCTCGGGACGTCATCGCGCATCACACTACCCCCTCGACGCGCAGCGTCGCCAGCTCGGCGGCGCCGAGATGTAGCTCGCCGCAGAGCACTGCCTCGGTGTCCGCGCCTAGCAGCGGCGCGTGCCGGCGCCCGGGCATCGGCTCCTCGCGGTGCAGCACGAAGTGGAAGCCCGGGTACGTCTGCGTGCCCACCACCGGGTGCTCGATCTGCTGGAAGAAGCGGCGCTCGACGAAGCTTGCGTCCGCGAGGAGCGTTGGGATCGTGTTCAGCGGCCCGCCGAGCACGCCGTACTCCTGGCACGCCTCGCGGATCTCGGCCATCGTGTGCGTCACGGACCACGGCAGCAGGTATTGCGGGAACTCGGCGATGCGGTCAGGGTGCGCGCGCGCCTCGGCGGTGGACCATTCGGGCTGCGCGAGCAGCTCCTCGTGCTCGATCATGCGGATCATCTGCACGATGTACTGCACGCCGGCCGTGAAGAAGAAGAAGCCGTCCGACGCCGGGTAGACGCCCGAGCCGACCATTGACGCCAGCCCCTGGCGCTTCGCTATGTGGCCGCCGTGCTCGTAGCCGAGCAGCCGCCCGAGGCGCGAGTCGATCGAGTGCGTCGCGGTCTCGAACAGGGAGACGTCGAGGTGCTCGCCCGAGCCGCGCAGCTCGGCGCCGAGCAGCGCGAGCGAGGTGGCGAGCGCGGCCGAGAGCCCGGCCTGGTACTCGGTTATGCGCCCGGCGGTTTTCAGCGGCTCGTGGTCGATGTCGCCGGCCTGCAGCATGGAGCCGCCCATCGCGTACGCGGTGAGCGACTCGGCCTCGAACTGGGCGTAGGGGCCGTGCTGGCCGAAGTTGGTGATCGAGGTCAGCACGAGCCGCGGGTTGGCGGCGTGCAGCGTCGCGTAGTCGAGCCCGAGCTCGGCGAGGCGGCCCGGCTTGAAGCTCTCGACCATCACCTGCGCGCCGCGCGCGAGCTGCAGTAGCAGCTCGCGCCCGCGTGGCGTCGTCACGTCGAGCGTGACGGAGCGCTTGCTCGTGTTGAGGAAGAGGAACAGCCCGCTGCGCTCGAGCCCCGGTTCGTCGCTGAGGAACGGTGGCAGCATGCGTGCGGGGTCGCCCCAGCCGGGCGGCTCGATCTTGATCACGTCGGCGCCGTAGTCGGCGAGCACGCGCGTGCAGAACGGTCCCATCGCGCCCTGCGTGAGGTCGATCACCCGCACATCGTCGAGCGGCATGATTCCGGCCGTGGCGCGCTCCTTTGTGGGTCGCGTCGCGTGGGCCGGAGTATAACGAGCGTGGGCCAGCGCCGTGCGGGGGTGATGCGGCGAAGCTGCGCCTAACAGCCGGCGCCGGGGCGCCCCCCCGGGGGGGGCGCCCCGGCGCGCGCCGCGCTACTTGTCGATCCAAGCCTCCGCGACGATATCGCCGATGTCCTGGTACGAGTTGGTCGTGGAGAGCGCGCCGCCGAAGCGCATGCCACGCACCCACGGCTGCAGCACGTTGAAGCCGCTGCCACTGGCGACCACCGGGTGGTACGCCTGGTCCAAGTCGTAGTCCCAGATCTGCTTGAAGATCGCCTTGCGCTTCTGCGAGTCGAGCTCCAAGCGACCCTTTTCGGCGAGCTCGTCGAGCTTCGGGTCTTTGAGCTGCCAGCGGTTGCCGGGCGACTTGGAATGCAGGCAGGCGTAGAAGTAGTTGTCCGCGTCGAAGCCGATCGTGGGCCAGCCGCCTGTGGAGACTTCGGGGAGCTTCCCGCCGACCCACTGCGAGTTGAACTCGGTGTACTCGGCCTTGCCGCCCTTGAGCTCGATGCCGGCCTTCTTGAACTGCGCCGCGTGCACCTCGGCGAGCTGGTCGTACGCGGGGGAGTACGCGTAGTACTTGTTGTTCAGCTCGAGCTTCTCGGCGCCGGCGGCGATGAGCAGCTTCTTTGCCTCTTCGACGTTGTACTGCGCCCACGAGCCGAGCTCGGTCGACTTCGGCTCCTTGTCGAGCGCGAAGATCCACGGGAGGAACGGCAGGGCCTTGCCGAGCCCCGGGTACACGATGTTGACGAATTCCTGCCGGTCGATCGCCATCGAGATCGCGCGCCGCACGCGCACGTCGGCGAACTTCGGGTTCGACAGGTTCATCGCGAATGGCTGCGATGCGACGCTGGGGCTCATGTTGATCTGCACTGTCGGGTTCGACGCGACGAGCTGCTTCGCGTCCTGGATCGACGATACGAGGATGTCGCCGAACGCGATCTGCTCAGAGCGGAACGCCGCGATGCGCGCGGCCGAGTCCGCGATGAAGCGGAACTCGAAGCCGTCGAGCAGGACCGGGCGCTCCCAGTACGACGGGTTCTTCTCGAACGTCACGCGCTGGGCGCTGATCGCCTCCTTGAGGATCATCGGGCCCGTCCCGATAGCCTTCTTTTCGAGCTCGCCGGAGTCCACGAGCTCCTTCGGGAAGATCGTCTGGTACGCGGAGGCGAGCGGCGTCATGAAGTCCGCGAGCGGCTTCTTCAGCGTGATCTTGACGGTCTTCTTGTCGAGCGCTTCGACCTTGTCGAGCTCGGTCCAGTATTGGCGGCTCACGCCTTCCTTCGCGAAGCGCTCGTACGCGAACTTGACGTCGGCGGCCTCGAACGCGCGGCCGTTGAGCGGCGCGACGTTCTGCCACTTGACGTCTTCGCGCAGGTTGAACGTATAAGTGAGCCCGTCCGGGGAGCGCTCCCAGGACTTCGCGAGCTCCGGCTCGTAGCTGATCTTGAAGGGGTGCAGGCGCACGCCGCGGTTGAAGCCAATTAGGCGGTTGTAGACCATGTTGACGATGCGGCCGGTGCCGCTCGACGTGGCCTTGGTGGTGTCCATCGTCGAGATGTCCGAGTTGACCCCGAACACCATGATGCCGCCGGCCTTCGGCTTCTTGTTCGGCTCCGGGTACTGGTACGGGTACGGTAGCGCATCGTCCTTGATCAGCTCGCCCGTGGTGGCGACCGTCGCGCTCGCGCTCGGGCTCGGCTTCGCGGGCGTCGCGTTCGACGCGGCGTCATCGTCGTCGCCGCCGCAGCCCAGCAGCGCGGCCGCCGCGAGCCCCGCCCCACCTAGCGCTGCTCCACGGAGCAAGCTGCGCCGGCGCACCGCCGAGGCGAATAGCCGACCTTCGTCGTCGATCACAGCCATCCCGTCCCTCCGGTTCAACGCTCCACCCGCCCGCGATTGTGGACGCGATGACTCTATCACACGCGTACGCTTCAGCCAGCTGCATGGATGCTCGTGCCCCGCCGGGGTTCGTATGCACGATCGTTATTTGCTTCCGCCCGCGCCGGGACTCGAGCCCGCCCCGTCGCGGGCGGTGCCGGGCGAGCGGGCGCGCTATTGCAGGTAGCGATCCAGCGTGGCGCCGGTCTCGGGGCCCTTCGGCCAGAGCGTGCCCGCCGTGCCGGCGGTGACCCGCTTCGTGGCCGCCTCGTACAGCAGGTCCGACAGCGGGACGTAACCGACCTCGCCAGTCTGGATGGCGGGCGTGAAGCTCTTGCTGAGCATGAAGATGACGAACTCCTTCACCTCCGGCCGCGCCGCCGCGTCCTTCCGCACGTACACGAAGAGCGGGCGCGAGAGGGGCTGGTACGTCTGATCTGCGATGTTGGCTACCGTCGGCACGCGGCAGGCGCCGTCGCCCCGGTCGACGCCGACGAGCTTGAGCTTGCCCGGGTTCTGGATGTAATACGCGTAGCTGAAGTAGCCGAGCGCGGCCTCGTCTCCCGTGACGCCCTGCACGAGCGTGTTGTCGTCCTCGGATGCTTGGAAGTCCCCGCGGCTGGCCTTCTCCTTGCCGTTGATGGCCAGCGTGAAGAAGTCGAACGTGCCGGAGTCGGTGCCGGGGCCGAAGAGCTTCAGCGGGCGGTCCGGGAAGCTGTCGCGGATTTGCTTCCAGTTGGTGATCTCGCCCTGCGCCTCGGGTTGCCACATCTTCTTCAGCTCGGCCGTCGTGAGGCACTCCACGAACGTGTTGCGCGGGCTGACGACGACGGCCAGACCGTCGTACGCCACCGGCAGCTCGATGAACTCGATGTTCTTCGCCTTGCACGCCTCGACCTCACTCGTCGAGATGGGGCGCGACGCGTTCGAGATGTCGGTCGCGCTGGCGCAAAACTTCTTGAAGCCGCCGCCGGTGCCGGCGATGCCCACGCTCGCGCGGACGCGCCTCGCGTACAGGCGAAACTCCTCGGCAGCGGCCGCGGTGATGGGGTACACGGTGCTGGAGCCGTCGGCGATGATGTCACCGCGCAGCTCCGCGAGCGCGGCCCTGTTCGCGGGCTCGGCGAGCTGGACGCCTGCCTCGGAGTCCGCCCCCTCGCCGCCGCACGCGAGCGCGAACGCCCCGACGAGCACCCCAAGGCTGGCCAGCACTGCTAGCCGCCGGACGGTCCGAGTCATAGTGCCTCCCCTGCCCATGCTATTCGAGGATCGTCGGCGAGTTCGCTCTCCGGCTGTAGCGATCGTGCGCGCCGCTGCGTTAACGGATCGGGGGTGTGGCGTTAACGGCCCGGAAAAGCGCGGCCGGCGAGGCTACGCCGCCAGGCGGTGCGCCTCGCCGGCGGGGTGCGCGGCGGCGCGTGCCGCGGGTGCGTGACGCACGCGCCAGAGGAGCGCGCCCGCGAGCACTAGCGCCACGAGGTTGACGCCCAGCGCCGTCCACAGGAACGGCTGCGCGCAGACCACCCACGCGACCAGGGGCAGCCGAAGTGGCGCCTGCGCTCGGCGGCGCGCGCGGTTGCCACCACCCAATACTCGGCCGGGAGCAGGATCACGAGGTCCTGGGGGTACAGATGCGGGTCGGAAGCAGCGTCGCCACGGTCAGCAGGGCCCAGCGCCGCGCGAGCTCCGCCTCGCCGGCGGGTGGGGGGCCGGCCCAGGGCCGCAGCGCGACTGCGACGCCCGCGACGCCGAGCGGCAGCGCGGCGCCCAGCAGGCCGTTCCAGCCCATCAGTCAGTGCACGATCGTACCGTGCGTGTCCGTGCCGGCGGCGGACAGCACGAACGCGGGGTACGCCCACAGGCGTTCGACGCTGGCGACGGCGAGCGACGCCGCGATCGCCACGGTCGTGCACGAGCCGAGCGCCGCGACGCCGCGCCAGCGCCGTGCGAGCAGCAGCGCCAGCGCGACGGGGATCGCCAGCTCCGGCTTGACCAGCGTCGGCGCGAGCGCGAGCCCTGCGAGCCCGTCGCGCCCCGCGCGCAGCGCGAGCGCCGTCGCCGCCCACGAAACGAGCAGCAGCATCGAGAACTGCCCGAGCTGGATTGCGAACGGCACGAGCGCGAAGCCGACGCTCACCGCGAGCAGGGCGCGGCGCGTGTCGCCCGACGCGCCCCCGGCCAGCCGCCACAGCAGCGCGAGCGCGAACAGCGCGACGTTACACGCTGTCCTGGTGGACTCAACCGGTCAGCGCAACAGTGCCTGGAGTCTATCGGCCGGAGTGTCGTAGCCAAGAGTCTTCCGCGGTCGGGGGTTGAGCTTCGCTGCGAGCGCATCTAGGTCGTCCTGGGTGAGGCC
>VGPB01000017.1 GCA_016875695.1 Chloroflexota bacterium
GCTGGGCGCTCGGCCCGCGGCTCAACGCCGCCGGCCGCATGGAGCACGCCCGCCTCGCCCTCGACCTGCTGCTCACCGACTCAGCGCAGACCGCCGCCGCGCTCGCGGAGCGCCTCGAGGCGCTGAACGAGCGCCGCCGCGCCGACACCACCGCCGCGTGCGAGCTCGCCGCGTCACTGCTCGGCGAGGACGAGCGCGCGGGCCCGCTGCTCGTCGTCGCGTCCGAGCAGCTGTCCTCGGGCATCGTCGGCCTCGTCGCGTCGCGGCTCGTCGAGCAGTTCCACCGCCCCGCTATCGTCATGGAGCTGCGCGACGGCCCCGCTGGAGCGGAGGCACGCGCTTCGTGCCGCTCGCTGCCCGTGTTCGACATCACGGCGCTGCTGCAGCGCAACGCCCACCTCTTCGCGCGCTTCGGCGGCCACCGCGCCGCAGCCGGCTTCTCGCTCCCCGCCGCGCGCCTGCCGGAGGCGCGCGCCACGCTCATCGCCGACGCCGCGCGCCACCTCACAGTCGAGCAGCTGGTCCCCGAGTTCGCCATCGACGCCGAGCTCTCGCTCCGCGACGTCAACGGCGACGTGCTCCGCTGGCTTCAGCGCGTGGGCCCGCACGGCCCCGGCAACGTCACGCCGACGTTTCTCGCGCGCGGCGTGCGCGTGCTCGAGCAGCGGCTGCTCGGCGCCGACCAGGCACACCTGCAGTTCAAGCTGAAGGAGGGGCCCGCCACCTGGCGCGCCATCGCGTTCCGCTCCGCCGAGCGCGCGGTCCCGGACGGCGAGCTGGCCGATATTGTGTACACGTTCCGCCGCGATGCGCTGCGCGGCACGCTCCAGCTCGAGGTGCTTGACCTGCGCCCGAGCGACTGACGCTCACCGTGCTCCCCTCTCCCGCGAAGCGGGAGAGGGGAGCACGGTGAGCGTCAGTCGCCTCCGACTCCCATCGGCCCGCCCCGCGGGGAGTAGGGCCGGCGATGAGGGTCCGCTTACCCCAGCCCCCCGCGCACCAGCAGCACCTCCGCCGCTACAAGCGCGATCAGCGCGTACGCGTACAGCAGCAGCGCCGTCCACTGCAGCGTGTGGCGGTGCCCCGCACGGAGCGCCGCGCGACGGCTGGCCGGCACACCGCGCGCTCGGCAGCCGCGTAGTACAGCGTCACGTACAGCAGTCACACCGCCGCCGCCGAGCCGCTGAAGAACAGGGGGTACAGCACTAGGATCGCGCGCGCCGTGCCTTGCTGGACGCCGGCCTGGCGGCGCTGCCGAGCGCCCGAGCAGCCACCCCCGCGATCACGCGCGCACTTATCGCGCCCCGCTCGCCCGTATGGCGGGCGATGAGTCGGTGGCGAGGGCCTCCGCTGTGCTGCGCAGCATCACCCCCACGATAGCCAGTCGCCGCCATCACGTTTGTGGCGCTGGATCGAGGGCGCTAGGATGCCCGTCACACGCGCCGAGCACGCCGCGACACCCGGCACGCTCGCATCAGGCAGCAGGGGAGGCGACCGTGAGAGCGTACAGCCCGGACCAGCTCCGCAACGTGGTCCTGCTCGGCCACGGGGGCGCCGGGAAGACCACGCTCGCCGAGGCCCTGCTCTTCACCGCCGGCGCCATCGGCCGCATGGGCCGCGTCGAGGACCGTAACACCGTCTCCGACTTCGACGAGCACGAGCACCAGCACCGCTACTCGATCTCCACGTCCCTGCTCGCGCTCGAGTGGGCGGACCGACGCCTCAACCTCCTCGACGCACCCGGCTACCCGGACTTCGAGGGCGAGGCGATCGCCGCCACCCACGCCGCCGACTCCGCGCTCGTCCTCGTCGACGCCATCGCCGGCATCCAGGGCGGCACCGAGATCGCGTGGCGCCAGGCCGACCTGCGCGGTGCGCTCCCGCGTGCGATCGTAGTCACGCGTATGGATCGCGAGAACGCGGACTTCGACGCGGTGCTCGCCGCGCTGCGCGCGCGCTTCGGCACGCGCGTCGTGCCCGTCACCATCCCTATCGGCGCCGCCCACGACCTCACCGGCGTCGTTGACATCGTCTCCGGCGAGGCGCGCGCGGGCGCCGACGGCGCGCCCGCGCCGGCGCCCGACGCGCTCGCCGACGCCGTGGCCGCCGCGCGCGAGCAACTGCTCGAGTCCGTCGCCGAGACCGACGACGCGCTGCTCACCGCCTACCTCGACGGCGCGTCGATCGACGGCGCCAGCCTCGAGGCTGCGCTCGCCGCCGCCGTGCGCGCCGGCGACATCGTGCCCGTGTTCGCCTGCGCCGGCTACAACGCCATCGGCGTGCGTGCGCTGCTTGATCGCCTCGTCGAGCTGCTGCCCTCGCCGCTTGGCCGCGAGTACCGGCTCGCCTCCGGTGACACGCTCACCACCAGCGCCGACGGCGCGCTCGTCGCGCACGTCTTTAAGACCACCGCCGACCCGTTCGTCGGCAGGCTCACCTACATGCGCGTGTTCTCCGGCACGCTCCGCCCGGACGCCAACCCGTACAACGTCCAGCACAGCGCCCCCGAGCGCCTCGGCCACGTCTTTCTCATGCGGGGCAAGGAGCAGATCGCCATGTCGGAGCTCGTCGCCGGCGACATCGGCGTCGCCGCCAAGCTCGCCGTTACCACCACCGGCGACACGTTCGTCGCCGCCGAGGCGCAGAAGATGCTGCGCCTGCCGCCCCTCCCGTTCCCCGAGCCCACCTACCGCTCCGCGCTGCACCCGCGCACCAAGGCGGACGTGGACAAGCTGTCCAACGCGCTCGCGCGCATCGTCGAACAGGACCCCACGATCCGCGTGCACCGCGACTCCGACACTGGCGAGATGATCGTCACCACCATCGGCGACGCGCAGGCGCAGATCGCCGCCGCCCGCCTCGAGAAGAACTACGGCGTCACTGTCGACGCCGTGCTGCCGCGCGTGCCCTACCGCGAGACGATCAGCACGCCCGCGAAGTCCGAGTACCGCCACAAGAAGCAGACCGGCGGCCATGGCCAGTACGGGCACGTGGTGATCCAGATCAACCCCGGCGCTCGCGGCTCCGGCTTCACCTTCGAGGAGCACGTCGTTGGCGGCAACGTGCCGCGCCAGTTCATCCCCGCCGTCGAGAAGGGCATCGTCGAGACGCTGCCTGCGGGTCCGCTTGCGCACTCGCCGATCGTCGACGTGCGCGTCACGCTGCTGGACGGCTCGGCCCACGCGGTCGACTCGTCGGAGATGGCGTTCAAGCTCGCCGCCTCGCAGGCGCTCAAGCAGGGCATGCTGCAGGCCCACCCCGTGCTGCTGGAGCCGATGATGCGGCTGATCATCCGGGTCCCCTCGGACCACGTCGGCGACGTGATGAGCGACCTCAACAGCCGCCGCGGCCACGTGCACGGCGTGGAGCCCGACGGCGCAGTGAGCACCGTGCAGGCCGAGGCCCCGCTCGCCGAGGTGCAGCGCTACGCCGTGGGCCTGCGCGCGCTCACCGGCGGCCGCGGCCGCTTCACCATTGCCTTCGACCACTACGCCGAGGTCCCCGCCCACGTCCAGGACCAGGTGCTGAAGCAGCTCGCTGCCGCCGAGGCCTAGCCTCGGCAGCGCCTTGCCCCCCTCGCCCGGGCCCTCGTCGCGGCGTTGCTGAGGCGCGCACGTCGGGACCGCGCGGTCTGCGCCGGCCGTACCGGCGGCGCTGCTTCGCCCGCAGCGGTCCGCGTCGGCCGGCAAGGGAGCGCGAGGGGCGAAGCCCCTCGCAGCCGAAAGGGTGGGGTGGGCGGGCTCTCTCGGCCCGAAGGGCCGCCATTAGCTCCTCGCGCGTCGAGGTACCAACACCGCGAGCCGCCGCAGTCGCGGGCTACGGCGTGCGGTTCGTGTGGTCCCCCGCGCCCGCGCGGCCCCACACCGTGCGGTACTCCATGCCCACGATCACCTGGCGGATCTCGATTAGCTCCAGCGCCCGCAGCCGCGCCAGCGTACGCTCGGCCGCGGCCACCGCCTGCGGATCGCCGCTGTCCGCGAGCCGCGCCAGCACCGCGTCCCATACGCCCTCGCGGCGCAAGCACTCCACCGTCGACGGCCACGCGATCATCGAGAGCGAGTGCGGGCGCTCGAACCGCGGCCGCAGCCTCCGCAGCGACGCCAGCCGCTCCGCCGAGTTGTTCACCATCGGCACGACCGTCACTAGCGGGCCTTCCTGCTTGTCGCACCGGCTGTCCAGCAGCAACGTCTGGCGCAGCATCGGGAAGTGCAGCGTCACCACCTCGGCTTCGGCGATGTTCTGCACGATTGTCGCGATGTCGACCCCCATCCCGCCGTCGATCACGCGTGCGCTTCCTCGTCCACGATCCGCAGGAAGCGGTGCGGGCCCACCTTCAGCTCGTCGCCGTCCGCCAGCGGCTCGTCGAAGTGGTCCGCGAGACCGCCGTTGATGCGGATCGCTTTCTGCGCCACCAGTCGCCGCACCTCCGCCTTGCTGTTCGCTAGGTGCGCGGCTACCAGCACATCCGCCAGCCCGCGCGCG
The DNA here is from genome assembly GCA_016875695.1 of Chloroflexota bacterium. GTDB lineage: Bacteria > Chloroflexota > Dehalococcoidia > UBA2979 > UBA2979 > SHYP01. The sequence goes on from VGPB01000017.1 coordinate 4,483, forward strand.
GCGCCCGCCGCGATGCGGTGCGCCGGCATCTCCTCCGGCGTCTCACGTCGCTGCACTGTCGCCTCGAAGTACGCGCGCGCCTCTGCGGCTGCCGTCACGCCGTGCAGCGACGCCGTGATCGACTCGCCGAGGCGCTTCTTCGCGTCCAGCGGCGGGCCCGCGAGCAGCCCGTCCACCTCGTCCGCCGGCACGCTCGTCAGCAGCGTGAAGTAGTCGCGCATCGCCGCGTCCGGCACCGACATCACCTTGCCGAACACGTCGCGCGGCCCCTCGTCGACGCCGATGTAGTTGCCGAGCGACTTCGACATGCGCACGTGGCCATCCGTGCCGACGAGGATGGGGAGCGTGATCACCACCTGCGGCGGCTGGCCGTACGCCTCCTGCAGCTTGCGTCCCGCCATCAGGTTGAACAGCTGGTCGGAGCCGCCCACCTGCACATCGGTCTCCAGCGCCACCGCGTCGTACCCCTGCATCACGCTGTACAGGAACTCGCTGAGATGGATCGCGTCGCCCCGCTCGTGCCGGCGCGCGAAGTTGTCGCGACGCAGGAACTCTGCCATCGTGAAGTGCGAGCACAGCCGGATCACATCCGCAAAGCTCAGCTCGCCCAGCCAGTCCGCGTTGTAGCGCACGTGTGTCTTCGACATGTCGAGAATTCGGCCGGCCTGCTGCGCGTACGTGGCGGCGTTCGCACCAAGCTGCTCCGCCGTCAGCATCGGACGGCGCCTGTCCTTGTCCGACGGATCGCCGACGAGCCCTGTGAAGTTGCCGACGAGGAACGTCACCTCGTGCCCGAAGTCCTGGAACTGCCGCAGCTTGCGCATGGTTAGCGTGTGCCCCAGGTGCAGGTCCACCGAGGTCGGGTCGTACCCGCAGTACACGCGCAGCGGGCGGTCCTCCGCGAGGCGCGCGCGCAGCTCGCGCTCCATCGCGCGGCGCGTGGCCTCGTCGCCGAAGTCCGTGCCGCGCAGCAGCGCGGCGAGCTGCGTGTCGACGTCCGCCATGCGCCGCGGGCTCACGCGAAGTACGCCCGCGTCGCCGCCACGTCCTCGGTGATCTGCGCGACCAGCGCCGCGACACCGTCGAACTTGCGCTCCTCGCGCAGCCGCCGCAGCAGCTCGATGCGGACCATCTGGCCGTACGCGTCGCCGGCGTAGTCCAGCACGTGCGTCTCCACGCGCCGCCGCGTGCCGTCGAACGTCGGTTGCGTGCCGATGTTCGTCGTGCCGTCGTAACGCGCCTCGCCGAGGTACACGTGCGTGATGTATACGCCGTTCGGCGGCAGCACCTGGTCCGCGCTCGTGCCGATGTTCAGCGTCGGGAAGCCGATCGAGCGACCGCGCTCGTCGCCGCGCAGCACCGGCCCGCGGAGCGAGAACGGGCGCCCCAGCAGGTGCGAGACGAGCTCTATGTCCCCGTCGCCGAGCGCGCGGCGCACGCGCGTCGACGAGATGCCGTCCTCCGACGCCTCGAGCAGCCGCACCGTCTCCACCTCGAAGCCCTGCGTCCCGCCGATCGCGCGCAGCCGCTCCGCCGTGCCCTCGCGCCCGCGTCCCAGCGCGAAGTTCTCGCCCACCAGCAGTAACTTCAGCCGCGTCTCCTCCACCAGCACGCGCGCGAAGTCCTCCGCCGACACCAGTGCCAGTTCCGACGTGAACTGCACGACCGCCACCCAGTCGACGCCCGTCCCCTGCAGCAGTTCTAAGCGCTGCTCCAGCGTGGTCAGGTACGCGAATGGCGTCTCCGGGCGCAGTACGGCGAGCGGGTTGGGGTGGAACGTCACGACGCCGGCGCCGAGCCCCCGCCCGCGCGCCTCGTCCTGCAGCCTCGCGAGCAGCATCTGGTGCCCGCGGTGCACCCCGTCGAACACGCCGATGGTGAGCGCCTGCGGGCCCGGCCCCACCGCGTGCCGCAGCTCGTCACGCGTCAGTAGCACGCGCGCTACGCTCCCACCAGCGCGTCGTCGAGCGTCGCCGCCACCGCGTCGCCGGGCACGCGCACGAGCTCGATGTCGCCGAACGCCTCCGTCTGCCGCGCCTCCAGCACACGCGCCTTGATCAGCTCGAGCACCGCCAGGAACTCGACGATCACCTTGACGCGCGTGGTAGCGCCGCCGATCAGCGCGCGGAACGAGACGCGCCCCTCGCGCGCCACGCGTTCCGCGAGCGCCGCGATGCAGTCCGCGAGCCGCACGCGCTCGCGCGGCACCACCGCGGGCTCCGGCCGCGGCGCGGGCACGCGCTCAAGCGCCTGCTGCAGCAGCAACACGAGCGCCGTCAGCGTCACCCCCTCGAGGCCGGGCGCGGGTGGCAGCTCCGGCGGCGCCGCCGCGCGCCGGTAGCCGTGCCGGTGCTCCAGCTCCAGCGCGCGCAGGAACTCCGCCGCCTCCTTGAACCGCCGGTACTCCTGCAGCCGCGCGACGAGCGCCAGCGGGTCCGCCTCGTCCTCGCCCGCCACGGGCTCCTCGCTCGGGTCGCGTGGCAGTAGCGCCCGCGACTTCAGCAGCAGCAGCCGCGCGCCCACCGCGATGAACTCCGCGAGCGCGTCGAGGTCCAGCTGCTCTCCCGCGCGCAGGTGCGCGAGGTACTGCTTGGTCACCGCCAGCAGCGACACTTCCGTGATGTCCAGCTGCTGCTCGTCCAGCAGGTGCAGCAGCAGGTCGAGCGGCCCCTCGAACGCCGCGAGTTGCAGCACGAACTGCTCGCCGGCCTCTGCTGCTGCCGCTCGCCGCAGCATCGCGCTACGCCACGCGCTGCGGCATGTCGGCGAACGGCCGCCCCAGCGCCGCGCCGAGCGCCGCGCCCGCGCGCATGAGCGCCGCGAAGTTCGCCGGCGTCAGCGACTGCGCCCCGTCCGACAGCGCGTGGTCCGGGCTGGGGTGCACCTCGATCATCAGCCCGTCGGCGCCCACGGCCAGGCTCGCCATCGACATCGGCTTCACGAGGTACCACTTCCCGGTGCCGTGCGACGGGTCTGAGATCACCGGCAGATGGCTCAGTCGTCGCACTAGCGCGATCGCGTTCAGGTCCAGCGTGTTGCGCGTCGCCGTCTCGAACGTGCGGATGCCGCGCTCGCACAGGATCACGTTCGGGTTGCCCTGGTTCAGGATGTACTCCGCCGCCAGCAGCCACTCTTCGATCGTCCCGGCCAGCCCGCGCTTCAGCATCACCGGCTTGCCGGTTTTGCCGGCCTCCTCCAGCAGCACGAAGTTCTGCATGTTGCGCGCGCCGATCTGCAGCACGTCCGAGTACTGCGCCACCGCGGCCACGTCGCGCACTGACAGCAGCTCGCTGATCACCGGCATGCCGAATTCGTCGCCCGCGCGGCGCAGCAGTTGCAGCCCGGGCACGCCCATGCCCTGGAATGAGTACGGCGAGCTGCGCGGCTTGAACGCTCCGCCGCGCAGGATGTGCGCGCCGCCGTCGCGCACCCCGCGCGCCGCCTCCCACAACTGCGACTCGCTCTCGATCGAGCACGGGCCGGCCATCACGACCGGACGCCCGCCCCCGACTGCCACGCCGTGCGGCAGCCGCACCACCGTGTCGTCCTGCTGCACCTCGCGGCTTGCGAGCTTGTACGGCTTGGACACCCGCAGCACCTCGTCCACGCCGTCCATCGTTCCCAGCTCGTCACGCAGCTCCGGGTACACGTTGCCCAGCACCGCGATCACCGTCCGCGACTCGCCCACGATCTCCTGCCCGCGCAGCCCGAGGTCCACGAGCCGCGCGATGACCGCGTTCCGTTGCGCTTCCGTCCCCGCTGCACTCATCACCACGATCACGGCGTCGCCTCCACATGCTGTTCGCTCACAAGGTCGGGTCGCAACGCGCGCGCCCCGCGCAGATAGATGTGCCGTAGCTCGTGCTGCCCCAGCTCCGTGTTCACGTGCATCAGGATGCGCAGGCAGCGCGGCAGGCTGCCCGGCACGTTCATCTCGTGGCCGCACATCAGCGCCACGTCGGTCCAGCCCGCGCTTCGTGCTGCCACCGCCGGAAACTCTGCGTTCAGGTCCGGCGTCGTCGTGAAGATGATCGACGCCACGTGGTCGCGCGCCACGTCGTTCGCGCGCACGATCTCTGCCAGCAGCTCGCTCGCGGCGTCGAGGATCGCCTCGCGCGTGTTCGTGTCTACCGTCGTCGCCCCGCGGATCCCGCGCACCAGCATCAGTCGCCGCCCCCGCCACTGCGGCTACTGCTACGGCCACATAGCTCCGCCGTGAACGCCCGCACCGCCGCCGCGCGCTCCGCGCGCGGCGCCCCGGCCACCGCCTGCACCAGCGCGCTCCCCACGATCACGGCGTCCGCGAGCGCGCCGACTGCCGTCACCTGCGCCCGCGTCGAGATGCCGAAGCCCACCGCGAGCGGCAGCGCCGTCTGCGCGCGCACCCGCGCCACGAACTCCGGCAGCCCCTCCGCCACCGCCGCGCGCGCTCCCGTCACGCCGGTCACGCTCACGCAGTAGATGAACCCGCTCGCGTGCCGCGCCACCAGCGCGATGCGCTCCGCCGTCGAGGTCGGCGCCAGCAGGTACACCACGTGCACGCCGGCCGCCTGCGCCACTCGCTCGAGCTTGCTCGCCTCCTCAGGCGGCAAATCGACGACCACGAGCCCGTCGACGCCCGCCGCAGCGGCGTCCCGCACGAAGCGTTCCAGGCCGTAGGCTAACAGCGTGTTGCAGTATCCCATGAGTAGCAGCGGCATGCGCACGCCCGCGGCACGGATCGCCGCCGCCTGCCCCAGCACCGCCGCCGGCGTCGCGCCCGCGGCCAGCGCCTGCTGATACGCCGCCTGGTTCGTCACCCCGTCGGCCAGCGGGTCGCTGAACGGGATGCCCAGCTCCAGCGCGTCCATCCCCCCGGCCTCGGCCGCCTCCGCGATCGCCACGCTGGCGTCGAGCTCCGGCCAGCACCCCGGCACGAAGCCGATGAGCGCCGTCCGCCCCTCCGCCCGCGTCCGGGCGAACAGCTCCCCGAGCCGGTCCGTGGTCGCTACGCCCATCATGGCTGCGCCTGCATGCGAGGGAGAGTACCAGCGCTCACCTGCGCCTGCGAGCGCTCAGCCGGCGCCGTCCAGCGCCAGCTGCAGCGCGAACGAGGCCCCGTTGAACAGCCCGTGCACCGCGACCGGCACCCACAGCGACTCGCTCGCCTCGTACGCCCACGCCAGCAGCGCGCCCACCATCACGAACGGCACCAGCACGCCCACGTCGAGGTGGAACGCCGCAAAGACTGCCGCGCTCACTGCGATTCCGGGCGCCACCCCCCACAGCCGCCGGAATTCCCGGTAGAGCAGCCCCCGGAAGAACAGCTCCTCCCCGAGCGGTGCGCCGGCCACCACCGACAACCCCAGCACCGTCAGCTCCGCTCCCCCCACCCCGTCCAGTGCCAGCGCGTTGCCGTCGCTCAGCCCCGACGTCTCGACGCCCACGGCCTCAAGCGCCATGAGCGCGAGCTGGTACGCGATGAGCGCCGCGTAGATGCCTAGCCACGCCACCCCGAGCGGCCACCACCGCCGCGGCCGGACGACGCCGAGGTCGCGCGCCCGCAGCCCGCGCCGCCACGCCAGCCCCACCACGATCGCGCCCAGCCCCAGCTCGAAGCCCAGCGTCGCCGCCGCGACCACCACGCCGCCCTCGAGGTCTGACCCGCTCACCGCCGCGTAGGCAGCCAGCAGGATCGAGAGCCCCACGATGCTCGCGACGAGCAGCGCCGCCCCCAGCAGCAGGTCATTCGCCCGCCACTCCCCGCGCGGCGGCTCTGGCCCCGCGGCCTCGAGTGGCGGATCGGCGAACACCGGTCGCGGCTAGAGCGTCACGCCGAGCGCGGCGGCGACGGTCCCCATGTCCTTGTCGCCGCGCCCGCTCAGGTTCACCAGCACCAGGTCGTCCGCGCCGAGCTGCGGGCACAGCTTCCATAGCTGCGCGATCGCGTGCGAGGACTCCAGCGCCGGGATAATGCCCTCCGTCTCGCACAGCAGCTGGAACGCCGCCAGCGCCTCCGCGTCCGTGATCGCCACGTACTCCGCGCGCTCGCTCGCCTTCAGCCACGCGTGCTCGGGGCCGACGCCCGGGTAGTCCAGCCCCGCCGAGATCGAGTGCGCCTCCTGCACCTGCCCCCACTCGTCCTGCAGCAGGTAGGAGCGGGCGCCGTGCAGCACGCCCGGCCGGCCCGCCACGAGCGTCGCCGCGTGGCGGCCGGCCAGCCCTTCGCCGGCCGCCTCGACGCCCACGAGGCGCACCGCGTCGTCCTGCAGCGGCGCGAACAGGCCCATCGCGTTCGACCCGCCGCCCACGCACGCCACCGCCACCGTCGGCAGCCGCCCTTCCGCTTCGAGCAGCTGGGCGCGCGCCTCGCGCCCGATCACGGACTGGAAGTCACGCACCATCGCCGGGTACGGGTGCGGCCCCACCACCGAGCCCAGCAGGTAGTACGTGCTGCGCACGTTCGTCACCCAGTCGCGGATCGCCTCGTTGATCGCGTCCTTCAGCGTGCGCGACCCGGCGTCGACCGCGCGTACCTCGGCGCCGAGCAGCTTCATGCGGAACACGTTCAGCGATTGCCGCCGCACGTCCTCCGACCCCATGTACACGATGCACTCGAGGCTTAGCAGCGCGCACGCCGTCGCCGTCGCGACGCCGTGCTGGCCGGCGCCGGTCTCGGCGACGATGCGCCGCTTGCCCATGCGCCGCGCCAGCAGCGCCTGCGCCAGCGCGGCGTTGATCTTGTGCGCGCCCGTGTGCGCGAGGTCCTCCCGCTTCAGGTACACCTTCGGCCCGCGCCGCTCGCCGCTCATGCGCTCCGACAGCCGCGCCGCGTACGTCAGCGGCGTCGGCCGCCCGACGTACGTGCGCAGCAGCCCGTCGAGCTCGCGCGCGAACTCCGGCGCCGCTTGCGCCTCTGCGTACGCAGCCCGCAGCTCCGCGAGCGCTGGCATCAGCGTCTCTGGTACGAACGTCCCGCCGAACTCGCCGAAGTGCCCCCCGGCGTCCGGCAGCTCGCGCGCGGTCACGGAGCGCCTGCGGTCGCGCGATTCGCCGCGCGCACCGCCTCGACGAACGCGCGCACGCGATCGTGGTCCTTGCGCCCCCCGCGCTCCGTCCCGCTCGACACGTCGACGCCCCACGGCCGCACTGTGCGGATCGCCTCGCCGACGTTCTCCGGCGTCAGCCCGCCCGCCAGCAGCAGCGGCATGCGGCTCGACACCTGCCGCGCCACTTCCCAGTCGAACGTGACGCCGCTCCCGCCGCGGTACGACCCGTGCGCGGAGTCCAGGTGCAGCGCGATCGCGAACCCCGGCTGCACGAGCGCGAATGGGTCTGAGGGCGAGTCCAGCGGCGAGATGTGCACCGTCTGGATCACCTGCTTCGTCACCAGCAGGCACTGCTCCCAGCTCTCGTCCCCGGACAGCTGCACTAGGTCGACGCCCGCCTCCTCGGCCAGCTCGTTCACCTCGTCGATGGGCTGGTCGGCGAACACGCCCACCGTTAGCGGGCGCTTCACGTCGAGGTACGCGCGCAGCAGCTGCGCGCCGTGCCGGAACCACTCGCCCGACTCCTCGCGCACGTGCGGCTGCGCAGGCGGCGGCGTCGCCAGCTCGTGCTCCGCGAGCGGCCCCCCCAGCGCGCGCACCATCGCCTGCGCTTCGTCCACGTCCACCTGCCGCGACGAGCGCGCGAACACCATGCCCACGAAGTCCGCGCCCGCGGCCGCCCCCGCCAGTACGTCTTCCGCCGTGCGATTGCCGCAGATCTTCACGTACGTCACGCGCTCGCCTCCGCGAGCATCAGCGCGTGCGCCTCGCCTTCCAGGTCTCGTGCACGCACCAGCGCCTCGCCGACCAGGATCGCGTGCGCGCCCGCGTCCGCCATGCGTCGCGCGTCGGCCGGCCTGCGGATCGCCGACTCCGCGACCAGCGTCACACCCGCCGGCACGAGCGCCGCGAGCCGCTTCGTCGTGCCGAGGTCCTCCGCGAACGTGCGCAGGTCGCGGTTGTTCACACCCACCACCCGCGCTCCCGCCGCGAGCGCCAAATCGAGTTCGCCCGCGTCGTGCACCTCGACGAGCGGCTCGAGCGCGTGTGCGCGCGCCAGCGCGACGAGGTCGCGCAGCGCCGCTGGCTCCAGCAGCATCACGATCAGCAGCAGCGCGTCCGCGCCATGCGCCGCCGCCTCGGCCACTTGGTACGCGTCGAACACGAAGTCTTTGCGCAGCAGGGCGGAGCGCCCTGCGTCTGCGCCGAAGGCGCAGCGCGCCGCCCGCAGGTCCGCGATCGACCCCGCAAAGAACGTCGGCTCCGTCAGCACGGACACCGCCGCCGCCCCCGCGCGCGCGTAGCGTAGTGCGAGCGCCGCCGCGTCGATGTCCGCGTCGAACACGCCCTTCGAGGGCGACGCGCGCTTGACCTCCGCCACGAGTCGCAGCCGCGCGCCCGTCGGCGAGGCCGCGCACCCTTCGCGCAGCCGCGCGACGAAGTCGACGCCCGCGCCCGGCAGCTGAGCGCCCAGCTCGGCGAGCGCCGCCTCGGGCGTCGTGCGCCGGTCCTCCGCCAGCCGCACGCGGCGGTCCGCCACGATGCGATCGAGCACCGTGCCCGTCGCGCGCACGCCGCCCGCGCTAGGCACGGCGCCGTGTCGCCTCGACGAACGCACCGACGCACGCCGCCGCGTCGCCGCTCGCGATCGCCGTGCGCGCTGCCTCGACGCCCTGCACGAGCGTCGCAGCCAGCCCGCACACATACAGCGCCGCCCCCGCGTTCGCGACCACAAAGTCGTGCAGCGCCGGCCGGCCCTCGCCGGCGAGCAGCGCGCGCAGCAGCGTCGCGTTCTCGGCTGCCGTCCCGCCCGCCAGCTCGCTGCGCGCGTGCGTCGCGAGGCCAAGCTCGGCCGGCGTCACCGTGCGGCGCGTCACCTCTTCGCCGCGCACCTCGAACAACGTCGTCGGCCCGCTCACCGAGATCTCGTCGAGCCCGTCCTCCGCCGTCACCACGAGTGAGTGACGCGTGCCGAGCCGCGCGAGCGCTGCGGCGAGCTTCGCCGCCAGCGCCTCGCTCGGGACGCCGAGCAGCTGGCAGTTTGCGCCCGCGGGATTCGTCAGCGGGCCCAGGATGTTGAACGCCGTGCGCACGCCCAGCTCGCGCCGCAGCGGCGCCGCGAACTTCATCGCCGGGTGGAACGCCTGCGCGAACATGAACCCCACGCCCGTCCGCTCGATGCAGTGCGCCACCTCTTCCGGCCCCAGCGCGATCTTCGCGCCCAGCGCCTCGAGCAGGTCCGCCGACCCCGACTGCGAGGTCATCGCGCGGTTGCCGTGCTTCGCTACCTTCGCGCCTACGGCCGCCGCTACGAACGACGCCGCCGTCGACACGTTGAACGTACCGCTCGCGTCGCCGCCCGTCCCGCACGTGTCGAGCAGTGGCCGCGCTTGCACCTCCACGCGCAGCGCGCGCGCGCGCATCACGCGCGCCATACCCACGATCTCGTCGACGCTCTCGCCTTTGAGCCTGAGCGCCACGACGAACGCGCCGAACTGCGCGGCCGTCGCGCCCTCGCCCATGATCTCGTCCATGCACGCCGCGGCCTCGGCTTCCGAGAGGTCGCGCCGCTCCTCGACGAGCGCGGCGATTCCCGTCTGCAGCGCGTTCACGCGCGCGCGCCCGCCCGCTGCGTCATCCCCAGGAAGTTGCGCAGCAGGTCGTGCCCGGCGCGCGTCATGATCGACTCCGGGTGGAATTGCACGCCCTCCATCGCGTACTGCCGGTGCCGCACGCCCATGATCACCCCGCTCTCCGCGCGCGCCGATACCTCGAGGTCCGCGGGCACCGACTCCGGCGCGATCGCGAGCGAATGATAGCGAATCGCCTCGAACGGGTTCGGCAGCCCCGCGAATACCCCGCGGCTGTCGTGCGTCACCGCCGAGGTCTTGCCGTGCATGATCTCCCCCGCCGGCACCACCGCCGCCCCGAACGCCTGCCCGATCGCCTGGTGCCCCAGGCACACGCCCAGCAGCGGCACGCGCCCCGCCGCCGCCCGGATCAGGTCCACCGAGATGCCCGCCTCGTCCGGCGTGCACGGCCCCGGCGACACGACGATGCGCTCCGCGCCCATCGCGAGCGCGTCCTCCACCGACAGCTGGTCGTTGCGAAACACCTCGACGTTCGCGCCCAGCTCCGAGAGGTACTGGTACAGGTTGTACGTGAACGAGTCGTAGTTATCGATTAGCAGCAGCATCGTTCACTCCTCGGGCACGCAGTCCGCGCGCGCATCTGGTGTCACACCGCTCGCACGATGCGCTTTTCTGGCGAATGAACCGCGCATTTGCCCCGTCTGCCTCGGCATCGTAGTTCCGGGGACGTTTCGCGGCTGACCAGACGAACCGCTGTCGGCTCCATAGCGGGCTGCGCGAGGGGCGCAGCCCCTCGCAAGAAGGGTGGGCGGGTGGGTCCCTCGGCCCGGAGGGCCGTACTTATCCCGGTTCGCCATCACGGCGCGACCTCCGCGCGTTCGCGCATCGCCCGCAGCTGCGCCGCGTGCTCGAGGTCGTGCGTCGCGATCGCGCGCAGCCGGTCCGCGAGCAGCACCGTGCTGCGCGCCGGGTCCGTCCCGCACAGCGCGAGCTGCTCTGGGGGCAGCCACTGCAGCGCGCGCAGCGTCTCCGTGTGCGACGCGTCGAGGGCCGCGCGCGCGGCGTCCGCGTCCGGCCGGGCGTGCAGCGCGCGTTCCAGCGCCCCCTGCCGCTCGTTCCACGGCCACCACGCCCCGCTCGGCTCCTCCGCCAGCCGCAGCGCCTCGGCGAGCTCGTAGCGCTCGACGGCTCGCGCGTGCTGCAGCACGTCGGCCGCCATCCACCCGCCGTCGAGCGCCTGCTCCCGCGCGCGCAGCGCGAGCGCGTCGAACGCCCCGAGCAACGCCCGTCGCGCCTCGACCAGCTCCGCCGCGATGGCCGCGCGATCGGCCTCGCCCGGCGACCGCACCACCGTGCTGCCCAGCCACGCCGCGACCTCGGGCAGCACCTCGAGGCTGCCGAGCCGCGCGGGCTGCAGCCACCCAGCGTCGGCGAACTCTTCGTCGCGGTACCGCGGCTCGCCGCCCCAGCCGGCGACGTCGAACACGTTCACCGCGAGCTCCGCCGCCTCCCCGGCGATCGAGAGCGTCGTCGCGAACGCGAGCGAGGCCGCCTGCAGCCGCAGCCCCTCGCGCACCAGCCGCAGCGCCGCGTCCTCTGCCGTCTCATCTTCCGGCACGAGCCGCCACGGCAGCACCCACGCCGCGGCGCCGGGCGCGCGCACGAGCAGCACCGCGCCGTCGTCGCGCTGCACGCGGACGCCCGAGGCGACGACCAGCGGGCGCGCCGGCGCCGCCGCTTCCGGCTCGATCGCCCGCTCGAGCGACGACGTCATCAGTAGCCCAGTCTCCTGCTCGGCGCGCCCTCGGCCCGCTCCGCATCGTCGATCGCCGCCAGCAGCGCGCGCGCCTTGTGCTGGCACTCCTCGAACTCGCGCTGCGGCACCGAGTCGTGCACGATGCCTGCGCCCGCCTGCACGTGCGCCCAGCCGTCCTTCATTACCAGCGTGCGGATCGTGATGCACATCTCCACGTTGCCCGACAGGTCGAAGAAGCCGACCCCGCCCGCATACGGCCCGCGCTGATCCGGCTCCAGCTCGGCGACGATCTCCATCGCGCGGATCTTCGGCGCGCCCGACACCGTGCCCGCCGGGAACGCCGAGCGCAGCGCCGCGTACGGGCTCACCCCGTCGCGCAGCCGCCCCTGCACGTGGCTCACCAGGTGCATCACGTGCGAGTACTGCTCGATGTCGAACTGTTGCGTCACCTCCACCGACCCCGGCGCCGCCACCCGTCCGACGTCGTTGCGCCCGAGGTCGAGCAGCATCACGTGCTCCGCCAGCTCTTTCGGGTCGTGGCGCAGCTCCTCGCCGAGCCGCTCGTCTTCAAGCGGCGTCGCGCCGCGCGGGCGTGTGCCGGCGATCGGGTGCACCTCGACCTTGCCCTCCTCCACCTTTACCAGCAGCTCCGGCGACGCGCCCACCACGTACGTGTCGCCGAACTGCAGGTAGTACATGTACGGCGACGGGTTGATCGCGCGCAGCGAGCGGTACACCTCGAACGGGTGCGCGCCCGTCTCGCGCGAGAAGCGCTGCGAGATCACCGTCTGGATGATGTCGCCGGCGCGGATGTACTGCTGCGTGCGCTCGACGGCGCCGATGTACGCCTCCTGCGTCCAGTTAGACTGCACTACGCGCCCCGTCGGGCCCGCGCAGGGCACGTAGGGCAGCGCGGCGAGCGGCGTCGCGAGCCGCTCCACGAGCTGGTCGATCTGCCAGCACGCGCGCTCGTACGCGGCGTCGATGTCCCCGTCCAGCGGCGCGTGTGCCACCACCTTGATCGTGTGCAGCACATGGTCGAACACCAGCAGCGCGTCCGCGAACATCAGCCACGACTCTGGCACGCCGAGCGCGTCGCGCTCCGGCGCGCCCACCCGCGGCTCGAAGTGCCGCGCCGCCTCGTAGCCCACGTAGCCCACTGCGCCGCCGTGGAAGCGCGGCAGCCCCGGCGCGGGCACTGAGCGGAAGCGCGCGAGCTCGCGCTCCACCTCCGCCAGCGGGTCGCCGCCCTCGCGGCGCCCGACCAGCACGCGGTACGGCTCCGTGCCGATGAACGAATAGCGCCCCATGCGCTCCCCGCCTTCGACCGACTCCAGCAGGAACGAGTACGCCCCGCGCGCGACCTTCAGGAACGCGGACACGGGCGTCTCCAGGTCCGCGCGCACCTCGCGGTAGATCGGCACGACGGTGCCGCGGCCGGCGAGGCCCCGCACCTCCGCGAGCGACGGGCGGTACATGGTCGAGGCAGTGCTGGTGGCCATCGCGTCACACTCCTTGCAGCCGTCGCCGGGCTTGTGGCGGGCTCACGCGCTCGCTTGCGAATGACCGCTGCGCCACCAGCGCGCCGCCGGCCACGTACGCGCGCCGCGCGCACCCGCCCTGCCGCCTCGATTGCCTGTGCGCCCGATCATCATCGCCGGCATCCCGTTCGTCGCTACATAAAGCAAAGAAGACCATCGCCCCTGGGGCGATGGTCCTCGCGGTGCCACCCAGTATCGCGCGCCTGCCCGAGCCGGGCGGTCGCGCGCTCATCGAGGGACGGCACGCCGCGCGCTCGCGCGCGGGGAGCGATCCCCTGGGCGTGGATAACGGCGCCCACACCGCCGACGCCTACTACGACCCCTCGATGGGGCGGTTCGGGCCGGGACTCCCGGGTCCATTCAGCCGCTGCTCGTCGGGCGCCGGGCTTCCACTGCCCCCGGCTCGCTTGGTCGGGCTCGCAGCGCCTCGCTGCGTACCCGGTGTGCCCCGCCTGTGCGGCCTACTACTCCCGTTCAACGTCTCTGCGTATGCCTGCCGACGTACGTTCGAGGCTAGGCGGGCGCCGGCGGCCTGTCAACGGCCGCCGCCGCCCCCGCGCTCCCGACCTGGCTAGGTGTAGTAACCACGAACCTGTGAGAGACGACTGACCGGCGGGAGGCCACCGAGCGAGCCATGAGGCTTGCGTCAGTTTGTACTACCGCAGCCAGCCGGCGAGGGCACGAGCGCGATGGGCGCTGGTGGGGTAGGCGAAGGCGTAGGCCCACGTGCGGAGCAGCACCTGGATGAAGCGTTCGGCCTTGCCGTTGGTGCGCGGCGTGTAGGGGCGGGTGCGCAGGTGACGCAGGCCAAGCGCGGCGCAGGATGCTCGCCAGGCTCCGGACAAGTACACAGGCCCGTTGTCCGTCATCACCGCCTCCACCTCGACACCTTGCTCGCCGTACCAGACGCAGGCCCGCTCGAGGAAGGCGACGGCGTCCACCGCGCGGTCGGTGCGCAGGACGTTGGC
>VGPB01000018.1 GCA_016875695.1 Chloroflexota bacterium
GAGGTGTTGGGCACGGGCGACGCGATCGCGCAGGCGGTGCGCGTCGCGGGCGGCGCGGCGCCGGTCGCCGCCGGCGGCGAGGTGGTGGACACGAGCGGCGGCGCAGCGCTCGGCGGGCCGATCCCGGCCGAGCAGCTGCACTGGTGGGAGGCCGCGCTGCTGCTGCTGTGCCCGGAGTTGGCGTGGGGCGCGCCGGACGGAGAGGACGGCGCCGTCGGCTAACTCTCTCATCGCGGTCGTGGACCCGCCCCTCCGGCCCGGGGGCCCCGCCACCCGCCCTTTTCCTTGGTGCTTCGCCCCAAACCCCATCCGGGAACGACTCGCGATGCTGCGGCGGCATGCCCTGTCCATCGACGCCGCCCGTGCGCCCTGGCAACGGGCGGCGTCGATGGACAGGGCATGTGGGTCGGTAGCGGCTGAGGATGGCCCCTCGGGCGGTCCTCCTGCCTACCTCACGGAATGCTAGGGGGCGGGTACCGCGTGGCCGTGGTGCGCGAGCTCGCCTTCGAGGTCGAGCGCGCGGGTGCCGAAGCCGCGGCTGCCCCACTCCTCGCGCGGGACGACCCAGAAGACCTCGAACTGGTTGCCGTCCGGGTCCTGGCTGTACAGGCTGAAGCTGGCGCCGTGGTCGGACTGGCCGGTGAGCGCGCCGGCGTCGGCGAGCGCGGTTCGCGCTGCGGCGAGGTCCGGCAGCGTGGCGACCTCTCACGCGAGGTGGTACAGGCCGACGCGCTCGCCGCGCGAGGGCGCGGGCGCGCCGGCGCCGATCCCGAAGAGCCCGAGGTCGTGGTGGTTGTCCGAGCCGCCGGCGCGCATGAAGTGGGCCTGCTCGCTCATGGACTTAACGGCGTTGAAGCCGAGCACGTCGCGGTAGAAGTCGCGTGTGGCGCCGGCGTTGCGCACCCAGAGCACGGCGTGGTTGAGGCGGTTGATGGTGAACATGGTGCCCTCCAATCGCATCGATCAGGCTACTGCTGCTGAGCGGCTTCGATGTGCAGGGTGACGCGCACGGTGTCGCCGACGACGACTCCGCCGGTCTCGAGCGCGGGGTTGCAACTCAGGCCGAAGTGTGCCCGCCGCCCCACTTCCGGGGCTTCGCCCCGGACCCCCGGGGTTCTGAAACGCCGGCGCGGCAGTCGGCTGCCTGCTCAGGGGTCCGCTGTTTCGGAGTGCTGCGGGCAGCGCTGCGCCCCACCGCGCCGTTCCGCGATGGGGGCTGGCCAGCGCCGGGGCTCGGCGCATGTCCCCGCCGCTGGCGAGCGCGACCGACGCCTAGAACGTCTGTTTGCTGCGGGCGTCCTCGATGGTCGCAATGTCGCCGAGGCCGAGCTCGTCGCGCACGTTGACGAGCGATTCGAAGGCGGCACGCGGGGTGCCCCAGCGCTTGCGGCGCAGCGCGAGCCCGGCGACGCGGGCGCGGTGCGCGGCGACGGGTAGCACTTGGTCGACGCGCTTGCGCAGCGCCTCGTACATCTGAGGCGGGTGGCTGAGCTCGAGGCGCGCCATCTGCAGCGCGATGAAGTCGCAGCCGAGCGCCCCCTCGGTGTCCCAGTCTTCGGGCGGGTCCTTGAGCAGGTCCTTCATGGCCTGGTGGCGCTGCTCGTGCTCCCATTCGCGGTCGAGGCCGAGGGGGGCAACGGCGACTTCGGCGTCGGGCTCGAGCACGAGCTCGCGCAGCGCGCCGCGCACGAGGTCGGCGCCCTGCGGCTGGCGGCCGGCCGGCTTGCGGACGAGGGGGTAGCCGTCGAGCGTCTGGCGCACGTGCTGCAGCGCGACGGCGAGCGCGTGCGGCAGCGCGTGTGTGGGGATGCCCGAGTGCAGGGCGATCGTGACGGTCTTCGCCGCCCACTTCACATGCGAGAGCTCTCCGCCCTCGTCGCCCAAGATGCGCAGCTCGCGGTTGGTCTGCGTGCCGACGCGGCCCGCGATCTCGCGGTACATGGGGTCGACGCGGTCGTCGATGTCGCGGCCGAGGACTTTCATCGTGGTGCTCCCTGGGCGGTACGTCGGCAGTTGGCGGCGGGATCGGTACTGAGTGGGTGAGTGAGCGTCGGAGCCGCGTCGACGCAGGATGCAGGATGGCGCAGCTGACGACGGCGCTGCGGGCCGGCGGCCCCCCCTTCTTGAGCGAGGGGCGCAGCCCCTCGCGCTCCTCCGGCCGCGGAAGGCGTGCAGGTCAGAGCGCGAGCGGCTGGCAGTGCAGACAGTAGTTGGTCTCGCTTCCGCCGCGGGTCTGGCCGGTGATCTCGTGGCCGCAGCGCGGGCAGGGCTGGCCGGCGCGGGGTGGACGCGCAGGTGGGCGCACCACTCGTTGTTCTCTTGGTACAGGCGCTCGGCGACCTCCTGCTCGAGGATGGGGCGCGCCCAGTCGAGCGTCTCGCGCATCGTATGGTACAGGCCGCGCAGCTCCTCGACGCTCATCGTGGCGCGGCGGCGGTGCGGGTGGAGGCGTGCCGCCCACAGGATCTCGTCGGAGTAGGCGTTGGTGATGTCGGCGAGCACCTGCTGGTTGGTGAGCACGCTCTTGATCTGGCCGGGGTGGCGGCGGAGGCGCGCGAGAAAGCTCTCCTCGTCGATGGCGAGCGCGTCGGGGCCGAGCTCGGCGAACTGCGGGACGGTGTCGAGCGCGTCGTGCGGGACGAGGTACCAGCGGCCCATGCGTCGCTGGTCGGAGTAGCTCAGCTGGTGGTCGTCGGTGAAGCCGAAGACGAGGCCGGTGTAGGCGCGCCTGCGCTCGGCGGGCTCGGCCCAGTGGAAGCGGCCCGTGAGCATGGGGTTGACGACGAGCAGGCGCGCGTCGTCCGTGGCGAAGAGCAGGAACTTGTCGTGGCCGCGGATGCCGGTGAGCGCGTGGCCGACGAGCGTGCCCAGTGCCTCGGTGCCGGTGCGCACGAGCCACGGGACGGGCGCGTCGATGCGCGCGACGGGGTTGTCGGCGAGGCGAGGGGCGAGGAAGCCGGCGATCGCTTCGAGGTTCGGGGTCTCAGGCACCGTCGGAGCTTGGAGGGCGCGGGCCCGTCCAGCGGGGGTAAGAGCCGAGCACGCGCAGCCACAGCGTGACATCTCGCGCGGCGGCGATCGCAGAGGCGGCGGGCTCGACGGCACGGTGGCCCTGAAGGTCGAGCAGGAACACGTACGTGCCGAGCGCGCGGCGGGTGGGGCGGGACTCGATGCGCGTGAGGTTGATGCCGCGGCTGGCGAACACGCTGAGCAGCTCGACGAGCGAGCCGGGGCGGTCGTGGTGCGTGGTGCACGCGAGCGAGGTCTTGTCGTCGCCGGTGGGTGCGGCGTCGTGCGGCGCGAGCACGACGAAGCGCGTCTTGTTGCCGGGCTCGTCGGCGATGTCGTCGGCGTAGACGTGCGCTCCGTAGAGCTGCGCGGCGAGCGGGGTGGTGACGGCGAGCGCGCCGTGCTCGACGAGCGCTGACTCGACGGCGGCGACGGTGGACAGCGTAGCGACGGGCGCCGCAGTCGGGGCGAGGGTGGCGAGACGCGCGCGGCACTGCGCGAGCGCCTGCGGGTGCGAGTACACGACGCGCGCGCGCGCGAGCTCGACGCCCGGGGCGCCGACGAGCACGTGGCGAATCGGCAGGACGACCTCGCCGGCGACGCGCAGCGCCATGTCGTCGCGCAGCAGCAGGTCGATGGTTTCGAGCACGGAGCCTTCGAGCGCGTTCTCGATGGCGCAGACGGCGGCGTCGGCGGCGCCGGTACGCACGGCCTCGACGGCGGCGGCGACGCTCGGGACGGGCAGCAGCTCCGCGGTGGGATCGCAGGCGATGGCGGCGGCCTCGGTGTTGGTGCCGCGGGGACCGAGGTGCGCGAGGCGCACGGCTAGGAGCCGGCGTCGACGGGGACGCCGCTGATTAGGGCGCGCAGCTCGGGCTCGGCCTCGGAGCGAATCACGGCGATCACTTCGTCGCCGGGGGCGAGCACGGTGTCGGCAGTGGGGATGCGCGGGGTGCCGGCGACATCGACGACGAGCGAGATCACGGTCTCGGCGGGGAGCGGGAGATCGCGCACGGCGCGGCCTGCGGCGAGCGAGCCGGCGAGCACGTGCAGGTCGACGAGCTCGAGGCCCGAGCCGTGCAGGCGCATGAGCGGGACGAGCGTGTGCTCCGGGAGGTCGAACTCGATCTGCGCGAGGATGGCGGCGGTGGCGGAGACGGTGGAGTCGATGCCGAGCAGGCGGAAGAGGCGCTCGTTACGGGGGTTGTTGACGCGGGCGATCGAGCGCTCGACGTGGAACCAGTGCTTGGCGACCTGGCAGGCGACGAGGTTGACGCCGTCCTCGCCGGTGACGGCGATGAGCACGTCGGCGCGACGCGCGCCGACGTGCTCGAGCAGCGCGACCTCAGTGCCGTCGCCGTGCACGATCATCTCGCCGAGCTCCTCGCGCAGCTCGCTGGCGCGGGCGCGCTCGCGCTCGACGAGCACGACCTCGTGGTCGGCGAGCGCCTGCAGCTCGAGCGCGAGGCCGTAGCCGACGGTGCCTGCGCCGACGATGATGATGTACATCGCTACTCCCGGGCGGAGCTCGTGGGCGCAGGCGCCTCGCGGAAGAGCGCGTCGTACGCGAGGTCGGCGCCGATGTTCGTGGGGCTGAAGGTGCGCAGGCCGAGGTGGGCGAAGATCTCGCCGCGGAACGGGTCATAGACGCGCGCGACCACGACGGCGACCCCGAAGACGTGGCGCGCCATCTGCGCGGCGAGCAGGTTGCGGTTGTCGCCTTGGGTGAGCGCGAGGAACGCATCGGCCTGGCGCAGGCCGGCGCCTTCGAGCACGTGGTCGTCGACGCCGGAGCCGACGAGCTTGTGCCCGGTGAAATCGGTGGGGAGGCGGCGGAAGGCGTAGGGCTCGTTGTCGATGACGGTGACGTCGTGGCCCTCGTGAGAGAGGCGGGAAGCGAGGGTGGAGCCGACGCGGCCGCAGCCCATGATCACGATGCGCACGGGTGGCCTGCCTTAGGTCTCCGGGCTGTCTACGGGGTAGCGGATCAGCCAGACTTGCTCCGAGGCGTGCTCCAGCAGGTGCTGAGCGAGCTCGCCGATCTCGAAGCGGCCGTAGGGTCGATGGTAGCCGAGGCCCACGACGATCGCATCCGCGCCGAGCACGGAGGCCTCTTCGAGCACGGCCTCGCCGGCGTGGCGGGCCTGGAGGATGCGGCCTTCGATGCGCACGTCGTGGTCGGTGGCGATCTGCTCGATGGAGGCGAGCACGGCCTCCCCGCGCTGCAGTTGCTCGTGGAGGTCGGCGTCCAGGGGGAGGGTGCGCGGGACCTCGATGACGAAGAGCCCGGTGATGCGGGCGTGGGTGCGGCGGGCGAGGTCGCAGGCGACGGCTAACGCGTTGGCGGAGGGCTCCGAGTCGTCGCAGACGACGAGGTAGGTGCGGATGGCGGTCAGCGGGGCGCGGTGCGGCACGGCTAGCGGTGCCGCGAGAGCTCGACGCGGAGAGCCGCATCGAGCAGGAGCACGACGCCGAGGGCGCCCCCGGCGTTGACGAGGTTGTCGGAGCGGAGCGCGAAGAGCAGTGCGACGAGGCCTGCGAGGAAGGCGGCGGCGGCGATGACGAGGTCCAGCTTGTGCATGCGTGCCTCAAGGGTACCGCGGGCGACGCCGCGGCGGGCCCGGGGTAGCGTGTGCGCGGTGGTCACAGGCGCGGAAGCTAGGCGCGGGCGCGTGGCGGTGTCAACGGTCGGGGCTCGCGCGGCGTGCCCGGGCGCGTCGGGTGGCGGAGTAGAATCGAGGGGCAACGCATCGCCTGAGACGGTGGAATGGGAGCGCGCGGTGGTGAACGGTAACGCAGCGGCGCAGAACGGGGCCGGGGGCGTCGGGGAGACCGCGACGTGGACCGTGAAGGCCGGACTGGCGCAGATGCTCAAGGGCGGCGTGATCATGGACGTGGTCACGGCCGAGCACGCGCGCATCGCCGAGGAGTCCGGAGCGTGCGCGGTGATGGCGCTGGAGCGCGTGCCGAGCGACATCCGCGCCGCCGGGGGCGTGGCCCGCATGAGCCGGGTGGACCTGATCGAGGAGATCAAGGCCGCGGTGACGATCCCGGTGATGGCGAAGGTGCGCATCGGCCACTTCGTGGAGGCGCAGATCCTGCAGGCGATCGCGGTGGACTACATCGACGAGTCGGAAGTGCTGACGCCGGCGGACGAGCAGCACCACATCGACAAGCACGCGTTCGCGGTGCCGTTCGTGTGCGGGTGCCGGGACCTGGGCGAGGCGTTGCGGCGCATCGGCGAGGGTGCCGCGATGATCCGCACGAAGGGCGAGGCGGGCACGGGCGACATCGTGGAGGCGGTGCGGCACATGCGCGCGCTGTGGTCGGGCATCCGGCGCGTGGCGAGCGCGCGCGACGACGAGCTGCCGAGCCTGGCCAAGGAGTACGCGTCGCCACTCGCGCTCGTGCAGGAGGTGCATCGTCTAGGGCGGCTGCCGGTCGTGAATTTCTCGGCGGGCGGGGTGGCGACGCCGGCGGACGCGGCGCTGATGATGCAGCTGGGTGCCGACGGCGTGTTCGTCGGATCGGGCATCTTTAAGTCGTCCGAGGACGAGCGCGAGCAGGCGAAGATGGCGAACGCGATCGTGAAGGCGGTGACGCACTTCGCGGACCCCGTGATGCTCGCGGGGGTGTCGCGCGGGCTGACGGAGACGATGCGGGGTCGCGCGGCGGCCTCGTTGCTGGCAGAGGAGCTGCTCGCCGGCCGGGGGAATTGACGAAGGAGCCGACGACTACGCCGCCGACGCACGCGTGCGGCACGCCCGCGCATCCGCCGCGGATCGGCGTGCTCGCGCTGCAGGGGGACTTCCGCGAGCACATTGACGCACTGCGCGCGATCGGCGCGACGGCGAGCGAAGTGCGCACGGCGGAGCAGCTGGCGGTGGTCGACGCGCTGATCCTGCCGGGCGGCGAGAGCACGACGATCGCGCGGCTGCTGCTGGCGTTCGAGCTGATGGAGCCGCTGCGCGCGCGGCTTCGCGCGGGGATGCCCGCCTGGGGCACGTGCGCGGGCGCGATCCTGTTGGCGCGACGCGTGCCCGGGCTCGATCGCCCGCCGATCGGCGTGCTCGACGTGACCGTCGATCGCAACGCGTTCGGCAGGCAGCTCGATTCGTTCGAGGCGGAGCTGGCGGTCGCGGGGATGGCGGGCGGGCCGCTGCGCGCGGTGTTCATCCGCGCGCCGGTGATCCGCGAGCCGGGACCGGGCGTGACGGTGCTGGCGCGCCTCGACGACGGGCGGATCGTGGCGTGCCGGGAGGGGCGCGTGCTCGCCACGTCGTTCCATCCCGAGCTCACGGACGACCGGCGCATGCACGAGGCGTTCGTGGCGCTGGCGCGGGACGCGGTGGCGGCGCGGGGGAGTGCGGCGTGACGCACACGCAGGCGCACGCGCCGAGCCCGCTGGACCTCATCGCGCTCGTGTCGTTCGACGGCGAAGTGTACGAGAACCAGGCGCTGACGCGGGACCGGCTGGGGCGGCCGCAGGGGGCCCCGCACGCGCTGGGCGCGGCGATCCGCGGGTGGCTTGGGCGCGGCCCGCACGTGTGGGTCGACTTCAACGGGCGGCAGGTGATTGGCATCGCGACCGCGCGCGAGCTAGCGCGGCACGGCGCGTGGGAGGTCGACACGCTGATCGACGCGACGGCGGGTAGCGAGCCGGTGGTGGAGGAGCTGTTGAGGCAGGTGGTGGAGGCCGCGGCAGCGGACCGCGTGCGCCAGGTGCTGCTGCGCGCGCAGGCGGACGGACCGGCGTGCGTGGCGGCGATGCGCTCGGCGTTCACCGCCGCGCACGCGGAACGGCTGTGGACGGGCGATGCGGCTGCGTTCCGCGCAGAGGCGGACCGCGACGCGGGCGCCGCGCGCGACGGCGTGCACGTGCGCGTGCTCGCGGAGCGTGACGCGGTGGCGCTGTTCCAGCTGTTCAATCGCGCGCTCCCGGTGGACGCGCGCGCGGCGCTGGCGATGATGCTGGAGGAGTGGGAGGCGGTGCAGGAGCGTCGCTGGCTGGGGCGCGGCTCGCGCGAGCTAGTGGCGGAGGTGGGCGGGGAGGTGCGGGCGCTGTTGCGCGCGGCGCCGGGCGGGCAGCTGTGGCTGCTCGCGGAGCCGGGCGCGGATGCGGCGGCGCGCGCGCTGCTCGCGGCGGTGGTGCCGTTGTTCGCGAGCGCGAAGCGGGTGATGGCGCTGCTGCCGGACTGCGCGAGCACGCCGGCCGGGGTGTTGCACGCGTACGGGTTGACGCCGGACGCGGATTACGTGTTGCTCGTGCAGCGCACGGCGCGCCCGCTGCCGCTGCGCGCCGTGCGGCAGCGGAGGGCGGTGCCGACGCGTGGCTAGTGGCGATGTGGCTGATCGCAGGGCGCGGCCCAACGCGACCACGCCCGAGGTGCTGGGCGAGGAGGAGCGCGCCGAGCTGGAGTTGATGCTGGCGCGGCTGCCCGAGCGCGTGGCGACGCCGATCCGCGCGCAGGGCGCGGCCGGGCTGCTGGAGGTGGTGCTGGACTTGGGGCGGCCGCCGACGGCGCGCTATCGCGGCGGCGGCGAGATCACGCTGAGCGAGGGGGACGTGAGCGAGCAGGACATCGACCACGTGGTGGCGCAGATCTCGGAGTTCGGGGAGGACAACCGCGCCGGGATTCCGCGGACGCTGCATCGCATCTCGGCGATTCGCAACCGGCGGGGGCGGATCGTGGGGCTGACGTGTCGTGTCGGGCGCAGCGTGGGCGGCGCGGCGGTGGCGATTCGCGACCTGTTCGAGACGGGTGGCAGCGTGCTGCTGCTGGGTCCGCCCGGCGTGGGCAAGACGACGATGCTGCGTGAGGCGGCCCGCGTGCTGGCGGGCGAGCTACAGCGGCGCGTGGTGATCGTGGACACGTCGAACGAGATCGGCGGTGACGGCGACGTGCCGCACCACGGGGTGGGGCGCGCGCGGCGCATGCAGGTGCCGCGGCCGGAGCTGCAGCACCAGGTGATGATCGAGGCGGTGGAGAACCACATGCCGGAGGTCATCGTGATCGACGAGATCGGCACGGCGCTGGAGGCGCTAGCGGCGCGCACGATCGCGGAGCGCGGCGTGCAGCTGATCGGCACGGCGCACGGCAACACGCTCGAGAACCTGATGCAGAATCCGACGCTGTCGGACCTCATCGGCGGCATCGAGTCGGTGACGCTGTCGGACGAGGAGGCGCGGCGACGCGGCACGCAGAAGACAGTGCTGGAGCGGCGGACGCGGCCGACGTTCGAGTCGCTGGTGGAGATCCAGGCGTTCGATCGCGTGGCGGTGCACGCCGACATCGCGAGCACCGTCGACGCGCTGCTGCGCGGCTACAGCGCGGAGGCGGAGCTGCGCGCGATCGGTGAGGGCGGGCTGTTGCTGGGGGTCGAGCGCGTGCCGCTGGGGATCGGCGCGGAGGAGCCGGTGCCAGCGTGGCGTGGGCCGGAGCGCGGGGAAGCGCGCCCGCGCCCGCGGCGCCTGGAGCCGGCGCCGGGCGGGCCGGAGCGGCGCATCATGCCGTTCGGCGTCAGCCGGGGGCGGCTCGCGGAGGCGATCGCGGCGACGCGCTCGGGCGCGTCGATCGTGGACGCGATCCAGGACGCTGAAGCGGTGATGACGCTGCGGCCGCACTACCGCCGGCGCGCGGGGCCGCTGCGCGAGGCAGAGCTGCGCGGCATTCCGATCTACGTGCTGCGCGCGAACACGGTGAGCCAGATGGAGCAGTCACTGCTGACGATGCGCGGCGTGGCGGGCGAGCAAGACCCGACGACGGCGGCGCTGCGCGAGGCGGAGGAGGCGGTCGTGGCGGTAGCGTTCTCCGGCGCGGGCGAGGTGGAACTCTCGCCGCAGAGCGGATACATCCGGCGGCTGCAGCACGAGCTGGCGAGCCGCCACGGCGTGGAGTCGAGCTCGCGCGGGCGGGAGCCGTTCCGGCGGGTGACGGTGTCGCCGGCGCACGCGGGGCACGGGCGGCTGGAGCCGTGGGGTGACGACGTGCGCACGTGAGGGAGATTACGCGTGTGATCCGTTTGATTGGAAGCGTAACTCAAGCGCGCTCGTAGGCCCGCCTACCGGGCGGCGCTGATAGCATCGCGCAGGGGTGATGCGTGGCAGACGGCAAATTCATCGCGATCGAAGGTACTGACGGGTCTGGCATCACTACCCAAGCGGTGCGGCTGCGTGACTGGATCGACGCATCGGGAAGCGAAGTGCTCCTGACCAAGGAGCCCACCACCGGGCCCATCGGGGCTGTGATACGGCAGGCGCTCACACGGCGAATCGACTTCGCATCTGAAGAAATCATGGCGCTGCTGTTCGCGGCCGACCGCCTGGACCATCTAGCCACAATCATCGAGCCGCTCTTGCGAGACTCGGTTCATGTGATCTCGGATCGGTATGTACTTTCCTCTCTCGCGTACCAAACGGAACGACTTCCCGTCGAGTGGATTCGCGAAGTGAACGCTCATGTTCGCAGGCCAGACCTAGTTCTATATCTGTCGGTACCGCCGCGCATTAACGCGAAGCGGATGGGCAAGAAGCGGTGGGGTCTGGAGCGATACGAGGAAACAGCTACCTTGGAGAAAGTTCGCGATCGTTTCGGTCGCGCGATTGATCTTCTTCGTTCGGATGGGGTGGAAGTCGCAGAGATTGACGGCACTCTCAAGATCGATGAGGTCCACGCCGAGATAATCCGGGTCGTCGAGCCGGTGCTGTCGAATGGTGCCAAGCCGCAGCTATCTCTCTTTACTCCACCGAAGGGCTCACCGCGAAGCCGGCGGGGCCGCTAGGCCGGAAGCAGCTCGTAGCTCCCGCGAGACGGCGGGTCCGCCTCCGTTTGACGAGGTGCTGACGAGTCGCCCGGCGGAGCGCGTGCGGGCTCGGCGGCGGCAGGCGGGGCGCCGAGGATCACGGGGAACGCTTCGGGACGCGAGGACGCGGCGCATGCAGGCGGTGCTGTGCGACATCTGCGAGCAGCCGATTCGCGGTGAGGCGCTGGAGCTGCACATGATCCGCGGCGAGGCGGTGAGCTTCGACGAGGGGCGGCCGCGTGTGGCGCAGCGCGGTGGTGCGAGCATGCAGTTCCTGTGTGCGGGCTGCGGCGGGTGGCTGCGCGACGCGATGGGGCACCTGCGCGCAGGGATGCGCGCGGTGGCCCCGGGCGCGTAGCGCGGGCTCGCTCGGCGGGTGGCCGCCCGGCCGGGGCGGCAACGCAACGGCCGCAGCGGGGTGCGCTGCGGCCGTGGTTCGCGGATTGCGGAGGCTGCTACTCGATGCGCTCGAAGACGGCGGCGATGCCCTGGCCGCCGCCGATGCACAGCGAGACGACGCCGTAGCGGCCGCCGATGCGCTCGAGCTCGTGCATGGCCTTGACGGTGAGGATCGCGCCGCTGGCGCCGACGGGGTGGCCGAGCGCGATCGCGCCGCCGTTGGGGTTCGTCTTCTCGGACGGCAGGCCGAGCACGGCGGAGCAGGCCGCGGCGACGGCGGCGAACGCTTCGTTGAGCTCGAAGGTGTCGATGTCGCCGACGGTGAGGCCGGCCTTGGCGAGCGCCTTCTCGATGGCGGGGATGGGGCCCTCGCCCATCGTGGCGGGGTCGACGCCGGCTTCGGCGCGGGCGACGAGGCGCATGCGCGGCTTGATGCCGAGCTCGCGCGCTTTGGCGGCGGTGGTGACGACGAGCGCCGCGGCGCCGTCGTTGATGCCGGAGGCGTTGCCGGCGGTGACGTTGCCGTCCGCCTTGAAGGCGGGGCGCAGCTTGCCGAGGATGTCCATGCTCGACGCGCGGGGGTGCTCGTCGGTGTCGAAGACGATGGACTTGCGGTTCTGGCGCACGTCGAGCGAGAGGATCTGGTCCTTGAAGTAGCCGGCCTCGATGGCGGCGAGCGCGCGTTCCTGGGAGCGGAGCGCGTACTGGTCCTGCACGTCGCGCGAGACTTCGTACTTCTGGGCGAGGTTCTCGGCGGTGATGCCCATGTGGATCTTGAGGTAGGGGTCCGTGATCAGGTGCAGCGTGCCGTCCTCGAGCTCGGCGTGGCCGAGGCGGTAGCCGAAGCGCGCCTTGCGGAGCAGGAAGGGCATCATGCTCATGTTCTCGGCGCCGCCGGCGACGATGACCTCGGCGTCGCCGGTCTGCAGCCAGCGGGCGGCGGTGTGGATCGCCTCGAGCCCAGAGCCGCAGATGCGGTTGACGGTGTAGGCGGGCGTGCCCTGCGGCAGGCCGGCCTTCAGCGTGGCGACGCGGGCGATGTAGCCGTCCTCGGCGACCTGGCCGACGTTGCCGAGCACGACCTGGTCGACCTGCTCCGGGGCCAGGCCGGCGCGCGCGACGGCTTCCTTGATGACCGCGGCGGCGAGGTCGGAGGCGGGGGTCTCGCTCAGCGACCCGCCGAGCGTACCGATGGCGGTGCGCACGCCGCTGAGGATGACGATGTCTTCCATGGTGCGAGGCCTCCTTCCCGGTTGCGTGCCGACAGCGGCCTTGCGCGCAGGAAGCGCGCCTAGCCTGCGCGCAGAGTGAGGGAACAGTGTACGCGCACGCAAGCGGGCACGGGGCGGCGCCCGATTCGTTGCCCGCCTGCAGGGGCGCTCATACACTACAGTAGCCATGACGCAACGCTCGGTGACCGTGCGGGTCCCCGCGACGTCCGCGAACCTCGGCCCGGGGTTCGACTGCCTTGGCGTGGCGCTCGACTGGACGGGCGAGGTGCGGCTGACGGTGGCGGATGCGCCGCTGCCGCGGCCGGAGGGCCCGGTGGAGCGCATGGCGGTGACGGCGGCGCTGGCGCTGTACGCGCACGCCGCGGTGCCAGCGCCGGCGGGCGTGACGGCGAGCTACGAGGGCGACATCCCGGTCGGGCGCGGGCTCGGGCTGTCGGCGGCGGCGCGCGTCGCCGGCTTGCTCGCCGCCGACGCGCTGCTCGACGGTGGGGCCGGCGGACACGACGTTGAGGTGCTGCTGCCGCTGGCGCTGCAGCTCGAGCGGCACGGCGACAACGCCGCGCCGGCGATGCTCGGCGGGCTGCAGGTGGTGGTGGTGGACGACGACGACGTGGTGCACGTGGGCGTGGAGCCGCCGCAGGACCTAGCGCTGGCGCTGCTCATTCCGGAGTTCTCGATGCCGACCGAGGAGACGCGCGCGCAGCTGCCGGAGCGGGTGACGCGCAACCAGGCGGTGCACAACATCGGCCGCGCGGCACTGCTGCTCGGCGCGCTGTCGCAGCGGCGCTACGACCTGCTGCGCACGGCGACGGAGGACGTGCTGCACCAGCCGGCGCGCGCAACGATCTTCAAGGCGATGTACCCGATCTTCCAGGCGGCTCGCGGTGCGGGCGCACACGGGGTGTACCTCTCGGGCGGCGGGCCGACGATCGCGGCGTTCGTGACCGGCGACCCCGGCGTGGTGGCGGGCGCGATGCGCGAGGCGGCGGCGGCGCGGGGCGTGGAGGCCACGACGCGCATCTGCCGGCTGTCCGGCGACGGCGCGCGCATCGTCGCG
This sequence comes from Chloroflexota bacterium, assembly GCA_016875695.1. Lineage (GTDB taxonomy): Bacteria > Chloroflexota > Dehalococcoidia > UBA2979 > UBA2979 > SHYP01. The sequence goes on from VGPB01000018.1 coordinate 13,501, forward strand.
CGCGACTGAGTCCGCGCGGCGAGCCTCGACGCATGGCGCTCGTGGTGCAGAAGTACGGCGGCTCGTCGCTCGCGGACGCGGAGCGCATCCGGCGCGTGGCGGACCGCATCGCGCGGCGCGTGCGCAAGGGCGACCGCGTGGTCGCGGTGGTGTCCGCGATGGGCGACACGACCGACGAGCTGATCGCGCTGGCGCGGCAGGTGAGCACGGAGCCGTCGGCGCGCGAGCTCGACGTGCTGCTGCACACGGGCGAAATCGTGTCGTCGACGCTGATGACGATGGCGTTGCACGACGCGGGCGTGGCGGCGGTGAGCCTGACGGGCGCGCAGGCGGGCATCCGGACGGACGCGGTGTACGGGCGCGCGCGCATCGCGGGCATCGACACGGCGCGTCTCGAGCGTGAGATCGTGGCAGGGCGCGTGGTGATCGTCGCAGGGTTCCAGGGCGTGTCGGAGGACTTCGACGTGACGACGCTCGGCCGCGGCGGGTCGGACACGACGGCGGTGGCGCTGGCGGCGGCGCTGCGTTGCGAGCGCGCGGAGATCTACACGGACGTCGCTGGCGTGTACACCGCCGACCCGCGCGTGTGCCCGGCTGCGCGGCCGCTGCGCGACATCGGCTACGAGGAGATGCTGGAGCTGGCGACGACGGGGGCGCGCGTGATGCACGCGCGCGCGGTAGAGGTCGGCGCGCTGTACGGCGTCGCGATCCTCGTCGCGAGTACGTTCGACGAGGCGGCGCCGGGCACGCTGATCCACGAGGAGACGACGATGGAGCAGGCGAACAAGGTGCGCGGGATCGCGCACCAGCCGAGCGTGGCGAAGGTGACGGTGCGCGGCGTGCCTGACCGCCCCGGCATCGCGGCGCACATCTTCGAGCCGCTCGCGGAGGCGCACGTGTCGGTGGACACGATCGTGCAGAACGCGAGCGAGGAGGGGCTGACGGACCTCACGTTCACGGTCGCGCGCGACGACCTGGACGCGGCGCTGCGCGCGGTGGGTGGCGTGCAGGCGAGCATCGGCGCGCGTGAGCTGGCTTCGGACGCGAGCCTTGGCACGGTGTCGGTCGTGGGGACGGGCATGGCGTCTGCGCCGGGCTACGCGGCGCGGATGTTTCGCACGCTGTTCGACGAGGGCATCAACATCGAGCTGATCTCGACGTCGGACATTCGCATCACCTGCCTCGTGCAGGCGGACCGCGTGCCGGGCGCGGTGCGCGCGCTCCACGCGGCGTTCGCGCTGGACCGGGAGTAGGAAGGGAAGGGCCCCCCCGCTTACCCCTAGATGCGGGGCTGTGCCCCACGCCCCTCGTGGGAGGCCGGCCTGACGCTCCTTGGCGTGGCGGCGGTAGGCCGTGCAGCCATTCGCCCGGACGGGCTCGGGCCGGCGTGCGACAATTGGACGACGGGCAGACGGGGAGTGGCACACCGGCTGCGCGGGGCAGAGGAATGGGCTATAGTCTCCGAGCCTCGCTAGGGCGCACGCCCGTTCGCGTAACTGTGTAGGCTCGTGACTCGATGTTTGCCCACCTGCATACGCACTCCGAGTACTCGCTGCTGGACGGGCTGTCGCGCATCCCGGACCTTGTGGCGCGCGCGCGGGGGCTGGGGCAGCAGGCGCTCGCGATTACGGACCACGGGAACCTGTACGGCGCGATTGAGTTCTATGAGGAGGCGCGGCGCGCAGACCTGCGGCCGGTGCTGGGCATCGAGGCGTACGTCGCGCAGGGGAGCCGGCACAGCCGAGGGGCGGCGGACCGCTCGCAGTTCCACCTCACGCTGCTGGCGCAGAACGAGCGTGGGTACCGCAACCTGCTGGCGCTGTCGACGGCGTCGCACCTCGAGGGGTTCTACTACAAGCCGCGCATCGACCGGGAGCTGCTGGAGCGGCACCGCGAGGGGCTCGTGGTGCTGTCCGGTTGCCCCTCGGGCGAGCTGATGAGCGCGCTCGGCGAGGGACGCGAGGAGGATGCGCGCGCGATCGCGGGGTGGTACCGCGACGTGTTCCCCGGGCGCTACTACATCGAGTTGCAGGAGCACGGACAGGAGCAGTTCAGCCGGCTCAACGTGCCGCTCGTGGCGCTTGCGCGGTCGCTCGACGTGCCGCTCGTCGTGACGAACGACTCGCACTACACGCTGCGAGAGCAGCATCGCGTGCATGACGTGCTGCTGTGCATCGGCACGAACGCGACGGTGCACGAGCCGAACCGCATGCGCATGGACTCCGACAGCTTCTACCTGCGCTCCGAGGTGGAGATGCGCGCGCTGTTCCCGGAGCTGCCGGACGCGGCCGACAACACGGCGCGCATCGCAGAGCAGGCCGACATCTGCCTGCAGTTCGGACGCGCGCTGCTGCCCGACCCGGGAGTGCCGACGGGCACAACGCCGGCGGCGCACCTGCGCGCGCTGTGCGAGGAGGGGCTGCAGCGCCGCTACGGCGCGCCGACCGACGCGCAGAGTGAGCGGCTCGCGTACGAGCTGCGCGTCGTGGAGGAGACGGGCTTCGTCGAGTACATCCTGATCGTGCACGACATCGCGCTGTTCGCGCGGGGGCGCGGCATCCCGATGGGCGTGCGCGGCTCGGCGGCGGCGTCGATCATCCTGTACTGCCTCGGCGTGACGGACATCGAGCCGACGCAGTACCGGCTGGTGTTCGAGCGCTTCCTGAACCTCGAGCGGCGTGAGATGCCGGACGTGGACTTCGACTTCGCGGACGACCGGCGCGAGGAGGTAATTCGCTACACGGCGGAGCGCTACGGGCGCGATCGAGTGGCGCAGATCGTGACGTTCGGGACGCTCGGCGCGAAGGCGGCGATCCGTGACAGCGGCCGCGCGCTCGGCATGTCGTACGGCGAAGTCGATCGCGTCGCGCGGCTCGTGCCGAACGCGCTGCATGTGACGCTGGAGCAGGCGCTGCGCGAGGTGCCGGAGCTGGCGACGCTGGTGACGGAGGAGCCGGCGGTGCGCGAGCTGGTGGACACAGCGCGGGGGCTTGAGGGCGTGGCGCGGCACGCGAGTACGCACGCGGCGGGCATCGTGATCTCGCGCGACCCGTTGACGGAGGTGGTGCCGCTGCAGCGCGCGACCTCGAACCGCGACGACGAGCAGCTCTTACCGACGACGCAGTACGCGATGGCGGAGGTCGCGAAGATCGGCCTCGTGAAGATGGACTTCTTGGGGCTGGCGAACCTGACGATTCTCGGGCGCGCGGTGGAGCTGATCCGCGAGGAGCAGGGCGTCGCGCTGGACCTCAACGCGCTGCCGGACGGCGATCCGGCAGCGGCGCAGCTGCTGGCGGCGGGCGAGACGTTCGGCGTGTTCCAGCTGGAGTCGGCGGGGATGCGACGCTACGTCACGGAGCTGCAGCCGCGCGACATCCGCGAGCTGGCGGCGATGATCGCGCTGTACCGGCCGGGTCCGATGGAGCACATCCCGCGGTACATCGAGGTGAAGCACGGGCGCGCGGCGGCGCACTACCCGCACGCTGACCTGGCGAACGTGCTCGACGAGACGTACGGCGTGATCACGTACCAGGACCAGGTATTGGAGATCGCGCGCGCGTTCGCCGGGTTTACGCTCGGCGAGGCTGACGTGATGCGCAAGGCGATGAGCAAGAAGATCGCGTCGGTGATGCTCGCGGAGCGCGAGCGATTCGTCGCGGGCGCGATCGCGAACGGGTACGAACAGCGTTTGGCGGAGCAGCTATTCGATCTCATTGAGCCGTTCGCCGGGTACGCGTTCAACAAGGCGCACGCGTTCTCGTACGGCGTGATCGCGTACCAGACGGCGTACCTGAAGGCGCACTATCCGGTGGAATACATGACGGCGGTGCTCGCGGCGGCGGGCGCGCACCCGACGGGCGCGCTCGAGCGGGTGGCGGCGGCGATCGCGGAATGCACGCGGCTCGGCGTGGCGGTGCTGCCGCCGGACGTGAACCGCTCGCGCGCGAACTTCACGATCGAGCACGCGCCGGGCGCGGGTCGTGCGATCCGCTTCGGGCTGGCGCTGGTGAAGCACGTCGGTACGGGGGCCGTGGACGCGCTGGTCGCGGAGCGCGAAGCGAGCGGCGCGTTCCGCACGCTGGAGGACTTCGCGCGCAGGCTGCCGACGCGCGAAGTGAACCGGCGCGTGCTGGAGTCGCTGGCGAAGGCGGGGGCGCTCGACTCGCTGGGCGACCGCTCGACGATCGTGTTCGGCGTGGAGCGCATCTTGGCGCTGGGGCAGCAGGAGCAGCGGCTGCGCGAGACGGGGCAGACGTCGATGTTCGACTTGTTCGGCTCGCAGGTGGACGCGTCGCTGCCGGCGCTGGAGCTGGAGGCGATCGCGACGCCGGAGCGGGAGCGGCTGAGCTGGGAGCGCGAGCTGCTGGGCACGTACCTGTCGGAGCACCCGTTCCGCGTCGCTGCGGAGGCTCTGGCGGCGCACGTGAGCGTGCAGCTCGGCGAGCTGAGCGCGGAGCTGGCGGGCCAGGATGTGGTGGTGGCGGGCATGGTGACCGGCTCGCGCCGGCTGACGACGAAGCAGGGCAAGCCGTTCGTGGTGCTGACGCTGGAGGACTTGAGCGGGAGCGCCGAGCTGACGATGTGGCCGGAGCAGTACGAGCGGTTCCGCGAGCTGTTGGCGGAGGGCGCGATCCTGCTCGCGCGTGCGTCCGTGCGCGAGCGCGCGGACCGGCTGACCGTGTCGGCGCAGCACATCGTGGCGTTTGATGTGGAAACGCAGGAACTGGCGGCGGCGGAGCTGGCTGTGCTACAGGCGGCTGGCGCTGCGCAGCGCCCGGGCGGCGGGCAGTGGCGGC
>VGPB01000019.1 GCA_016875695.1 Chloroflexota bacterium
TCCAGCCCGGGAGGTACCGGACACACAGAGACGTGAGGATTCGGCGGAGTGGCGGGCGGTTTTGGTGCTCGGATCTCGCGCGGATCGAGGCTGTGGGGATCGATCACCGCCGGTCCGCGCTACAGAATCAATGGGTCGTGCAGGTCATAGCCGGGCTGGATGCCATACGATCTGGTGAACTCTGCGCGCGGCTCCAACAGACGGTAGATGCGCAAGCTGTCCTCGCCCTGGTCGACCTCCCCCAGCAGCCGGTGCACCAGCTGCTCTCGATGCACGCCGTCCACGTTGCATTCGAAGACGGACTGCTGCACGCGCTGGCCATAGCCCTCACAGACCTGCGCGACGCGGCGCAGCCGACGACGACCTTCTCGCGTCTCAGTGGACACGTCGTACGTTACGAGCAGCTCCATCGCGTCCCTCCGGTGGTCAGCATCCGGTCAGCGGTGCACAAACGGCAGGTATTCCGGCAGGTCGCCCCGCAGGTGCCGCGCCATGATTCGTGCCTGCACGTGCGGGACCAGCCCCAGCGGCACGCTCCGCCGCAGCAGTCGATGTCGCACGGACTCTTCCTTACGGCGCTGGTATGCCGTAAGCACTGTCCGGCGTCCTTCGTCCGTGAGATAAACCGCGCCGCCGGGGAGCTCTTCAAAGTCCTCGGCGCGGAGCTGACGCCGGTTCACCAGTGTGAGCGCCAGCCGATCCGCCACCGTCGGCCGAAACTCCTCCATCAGGTCAAGCGCCAGCGCAGGCCGCCCCGGCCGGAGCGCGTGCAGGTAACCCACCTGGGGGTCCAGGCCGACGCCCTCCAGCGCCGACTCGCACTCGGACCGTACCAGCGCGTAGAGGAACGACAGCAGCGCGTTCATCCGGTCCCGAGGCGGTCGCCGGTTGCGGCCATCGAAAAAGAACGTCTCGCGTTGCGCCCGCACCATCAGCGTCATCGCCTCGAAGTATTGGCGTGCGCTCTCGCCTTCGATGCCGCGGATCGTTTCCACGTCGTGCACAGCGTCCAGCGCCGTCAGGCTGTCCGTGACTCGTTGCAGTCGAAGGTCCAATGCCACCTCATCCGCCGGATCGGAAGCCTCCCGCGCTGCCCGCAGCAACACTTGTCGCGCATTTTGCAGCTTGCCGAGGACGACCTGCCGCGCGATGCGCCACGTCCGTTCAGCGTCGTCCGCGGCGTGGTGCTGGGCACGGCGCAGCAGGACATTCCCCCTCGTCCTCCCTTCGACCCTGGCCAGGAAGCGCCCGCGGTAATCCAGCCACACCACGCTCCGCCCGTCCTCGGCGCATCGCCCGATCAGGTTCGACGTGATCGAGACCCGCCCGACGGCGACGATCGCGGCCAGGCTCGCCAGTGGGAAACGCGCGCGGAACTCCGTGCCCGTCTCCACGCGCACCGCATCGTGTTCCAGTCGCAATACGGTGCCGGGCGTCACCGCGTACAGCACGTTCTGCAGCTCAAGCATCGGACCACCTCCGCGGCCGCCGAGACCATCGGGTTCCGCTCGTAGGCGGTTCCTCGGCCAGCGGGAGCGGTGTCCGCAGACTGCGGGCGTACGACATGCTGCCCAGACGGTCGCCGACGACCGATGGCAGGCAGGCGTTGACCAGGGAGCAATTCGGGCAGCGCGCGTCGTTCGGGGCGTCCGGCAGCGACTGCCGCTCGATCTGCTCGCGTACCGCCTCGATGATCCGCAGTGTCCGGTCGCGGAGCGCAGGGTCGAAGACCACCGTGTGCCGAGCGCGCTCCGCGCGGAAGTACAGCGCGCCGCGCGGCACCTCCGCACCCAGCATCTCCTCCAGGCAGAGCGCCTGCGCGCACAGCTGTAAGTCCGCATGCTCCGCGCGTCGAGATCCCACCTTGTACTCCACTGGGAACGGCCCGGGGCGCAGCTCGACCACGTCTGCCCGCCCGATCAGCCCGAGCCGGTCCGACCAGAGCGGCGGGGACCGGAGCGCACGGACGCCACGCGTCGTCCGGTCCTCGCCGCTGTCTACCCGTTCGTGCGCTATTCGTCCCCGGATCGTGAACTGGTTCTCATCGAACGTCCGCTCCACGTGGATCAGCGCGGACTGCCGCGGGCAGTAGGAATAGTGCTCAATCGCCGAGATCGGCACGAGCACCCGCTCGTCCACACTGCCTGCGACCGGCGGGCCGACCATCGTCAGGCGCCGAGCCGCGTCAGCGTGATGCCCGCGGGCAGGTCCGCATCCCGCACGGTGACCGCGTAGTCCTGGAACTTGCGAGGCGCGTCCACGGCAGCCCCGCGCTCCACCGTCACCCGGTCGAACAACGCTCGCGCGGGCGCGTTCCCCAGCGGGTGGTCGTGCGTGAACACGTATATGCCGCGGCACGACATCAGCCCGCGTGCAGACGACCGATCCAGGTCCCACATCATCTGGAGCGCCTGCCAGAACAGCTCGAGATCCTCAGACGTCACCCCGGTCGCCTTCGCGAAGTTGGGATTGAAGAAGCCGTGTGCCACGTACAGGCCGTACGGCACCAGCGACTTACGCCCCATCGTCCCGAACGCGTCCGTCTCATCCTCGCTGTCGCGGCGCGACTGCTTCTGGTTCTGTGCTGGCCCTACGATCGGGATGTCCATGGGCAGCACTGGGCCGACGGACCGAGCAAACGTCAACTGCAGCGGTCCGCGGACCTGTCCGGCGTTGCGCTCTGACATGCTCATCACTGCGCCGAACATCCGCACGTCGAAGAATTCGTCGCACATCCAGGCACGTGCGTCGTCCACCTGCACGTTCTTGTTACCCGGCGCGCGCTCCTCGAATACGCGCGCTCGCGTGTCCGTGAGGTAACGGCCATGCTGCACGTAGATCTTGAAGCGCTGCTCTTCCCCACGCGCGGCATCGACGTAGTCGCGGACCTTGCGCTTCAGTGCCACGTCCGTGACGAGACCCTCCATTGTCTCCGGGTCGACGCGGGGCAGGTTGCCGGCGTCCGGGTCGCCGTTCGGGTTGCCGTCCGCCACGTCAAACAGGAACACGAAATCGTGCCGGCGCGCGGGGTCCAGGTGCAGTGCGGTCGTGGAAATCGTCATAAGTTGTCAGTCCTCTCGATCAAAGCTGCAGTGATAGGCAGGCGGTGAGGGGCGGTCAGGACTCGTCCCCCTCGCTCACCTCGAGCTCGTCCGCGTCCGCGGCGCTGGCCGCGCCGGCGCGCCGACGCTCGGCCGCGGCCCGCGCCCTCGCGCGGTCGTCCGCGCGTTGGTGGTAGTAGCCCAGTGAGAACATGCCTTGTTCGCGCAGGGTTAGTACGCGCGGGAACGCCTTAATCGCGGGCATCTGGTCCAGCACGCTCTCAAGTCGTGCCTGCAGCGCGCGCTGCGCCGCAGGCCGGTCGCGCTCGAGCCGTCCCAGGTGCGGCTGTGCCCCGCGCACGAGGCGGGGGAACACGCCCGCGGGTGAGGACGACGCGCTGCCGAAATAGCGGTCCGTGATCCCGGCTTTCACGCCGGGGAGTGCGGCGTTCTGGATCGACTCCAGCACCGCCATGAGCCGCCCGCATTGGTATCCGGGGCTGTCCAACTCCGGCTGTAACGCCGACATGTCCGGTCCTTTCTCCATGCCCTCGACCGAGGACAGCAGTACAAGCTTGATGAGCGCGGCGTGCGCCGCGGTGACGCGGTGCTCCGCCTGCGTGCGCCGGACCGCCGCCGCCAGGAGACTATCTGGTGCACGGTCGCCGGTGAGCGCCGCGCGCAGCAACGCACGCGTGGTCGGCGGACTGATCTCGCGCAGGTCGCGGACGGTCGCCCCCGCCAGCGCGCGCATTCCGAAGTAGCGATGCGCCCCCGTTACGGCGTCCACGATCCGTTGCCGTGCGAACCAAGTACCGATCGCCTCCTGCGCCTCCGGCAACGTGACGTCGATCCACTCGCGCAACACCGCACGCCCACCCGCCGCCGAGAGCGCGACCGCGTAGAAGCGATTCGGATCGATCTCTGCCGGGCGCCCACTCCGCACGGACCGAAGCATCGTCTCCACGTCCTCCGGTCTCGCGTTGTTCAGGAGATCGAAGAAGTTGACCCCGCTCACAGGCTCGCGTGTCCAGAACGCCATCACTGAGCCATCGCCCAGGCGCGCACGAGACGACTCGTCTCCGAGCAATGCGTTCAGCGCCTTCGTGAAGCGTTCACCGCAATCGGCGCAGGTTGGTGCAGTCAGCGATGCCTTCAGACCGTATGACTCGAACGCGTCCGCGTTAGCCGAAATCAGCGAGGTGCCTGAAGTCTGTCCACCCGGGATCAGCCCGCCCTTGATGTTCGCCTGCAAGCGTTCCATCACTGGACGCTCGTAGCCGCAGATCAGGCACTGCATCGTCTGCGAACCGCTAGGCGCGTTCTCGTTCGCCCAGAACGCCTGAACGGCCGGGAGATCGATGACGAAGGCGTTGTCCACACGGAACGTGATCAGCGCGCCACGGTCAAAATCGCTAGGAAGGGGCAGTCTCTGCGGGCGCGCCAAGAACGCTGCCACTGCGGCCACTTCTTGGCGTTTGGTCGATGCGAGGCAGCGCTCGATAAGATCGAGGTAAGCGGCATGCACGGCCATAACCCGATCAGGACGCGAACCGTCACGGCCCAAGCCGAGCGTGTACTCCGCGTTGTCCGCGAGGAGAAGCGGCTTGATTCCGACCGTGCGTTTGACCTGGGGGGCCAGTCGCCGGACACCCCTGCGTATCGACGCTGATGCACCATCAGCGGTGTCGGTGATACCGGCAGGAGTCCCGTCCGCCGCGAGATCGATCACGTAGCGCAACGCGACATGGTCGTACAGCGTGGGCGGGAGGTCGAGGCGCTCCGAGTACTCCCGCAATCGCTGCAGTAGCACGTCACGCCTCCCCGGTAGGAAGCGTCGGAGCGAGCCGGGGCACACGGAGTACGCCGTCCTCCAGCGTCGCCTCGAAGAAGCGCGGAGTGCCCCGGCCCGACTGGTCGGAGTCGTACTCAAGGTCGTGAAGCATCAGCCCCAGCCGGTCGGTCAGTCCCTCGACCGCGCGCTCCCCCGACACGGGCTCGCCGAACGAAGCCGCGAACTCGCGGCATCCGAGATACGGCGTGTGCCAGCACTGCCCCTGCCGCACGCGCCGCCGGAACTGGTCGCGGAACTTCGCCGGCTGCTCGTCCACGCCGGGACGTACCTCTACCTGCGCGCGAATCAGGTACGCCACATCGCGTAGCGCCAGCGTGTGGCGCTGCGTGCGGTCCGCGGCCACGTCGTAGCCGCCGGTGCCGCCGGCGCGCTGCCACCCGCGAGCGGTACGGTCGCTCTGCCTGGAGTTCACCTCGTTGCGCAAGATGGAGAAGAACTGGATCGGCTTAAGGACGTGGATCTCCTCCACAACCCAGCACATCTCCGGCTTCCAGAAGATCGCCTCCAGCACCCCGCGTGCGGCGGAGGGAGTCATCACCGGATAGGTGACGCGCTCCACGTGCATCTCCGGGCGAGTGAAACAGGCGAAATCACCCGCCACCCGCACTTCCACCGGTGCCTCTTGGACCATGAGGTCCTCCTTCTTCCTATCAGCTCAGACCTGTCGTCCTACATCACTCGCAGCGGACTCTCTCCATCCATGACGAGGCCCGCGACCGCGTCGTAGTCGCCCAGCCAGACGCCCAGGCCGGGCGTGACGAGCTCGACGAGCCCGCGCGCGCGCAGGCGATCGGCGGTGTACCGAGGGATGGAGACGAGGTAGGGCTGGAGGTCGCGAAGTACCCACCGCGCATTGCCGCGCGCGCCCCGGGCGTCATCCAGGAGCGCTTCCACCTGCCGACGCTGCTCCGGCGTCCCGTATGTCGTGATGGCGACAGACTCGGAGTCCTCATCGATCAGGCGGTAGCGATGCGCTACCTCTGGGTAGTCGAGCACGGCGCGGCGCTGCTGCACCGTTCCGGCATCCGTCTCCAGCAGCGGCAGCAGCGCGGTGTAGTACCCCCGCAACGTCTCGAGCCGGTCCAGGTCCACCTCGCCGCTGTCGAGGAAGCGGCGAGCCTGCACGGTCGCGGTGCCATAGGCGCCCGGCGGTAAGCCGGCCTCCGCCGGATCGAAGATCACCACGCGTCCGCTGGGCAGGCGCCCCTCGCGATTGCACCGCCCGGCCGCCTGCACGATCGCGTCCAGCGGAGCGACTGCCCGGTAGACCGCCGGGAAGTCGAGGTCGACGCCGGCCTCTACGACCTGCGTGCTGACGACGACACAGCGCTCGCGGCTCGCGAGGCGCCTTCGAATGTCCTCGATCGCCGCGCGGCGGTGCGCGCCGCAAAGCAGCGTGGACAGGTGCAGCGCAGCCGGATCGTCCAGGGCGCGTAGAAGCGTGACCGCGTCAGCGCGCGTATTGACGATCGCGAGTGCCTGGTGCTCGCCTCGCAGCCACTTCGCAACTTCGTCCCAGGATGGAGGCGGCGTCGCACGTAGCTCGTACTCCACGCGGCGGAGGGCGCCGTACCAGCGGCCAGGATCAGGCACGATCTCGGTGGCGCCGGCGTCCGCGAACACCGGCAGCACTTCGAACGCGGGCTGCGTCGCCGTGGAGAGGACCACGGTCACGCCGTAAGAGCGCGTCAGCTCTTGCAGCATGTCGAGCGTCGGGTCGAGTAGGCGCGGCGGCAACGACTGCACCTCGTCCAGCACGATCACGCTTCGGGCGATGCGGTGTAGCTTGCGCGTCCGCGACGGGCGGTGGGCGAAGAGACTCTCTAGCAGCTGGACGGTGGTCGTCACCACGATCGGAGCGTCCCAATTCTCCGCCGCAAGTCGCGACCACGCAGTTCCGTCCTCCGTGTGATCGTCTGCGATGTCCTCCACCGCACTGTGGTGCTCCAGCACGGTGCCAGGACCGAATGATGCGAAGATGCCGCGGTACACATCCGCTGTCTGCTCGGTGATCGATACGAACGGAACGGCGACGATCACGCGCCGCTGGTTGTGTCGAGCTGCGTGCCGCAGCGCAAACGCCAGTGCGGCCCGTGTCTTGCCGCCCCCCGTCGGCACCGTCAGCCGGTACAGCCCGGGCGGCTGTTCTGCCGCCGTGAGACACGCCTCGAAGATCGCGTGACGGGCATCGGCGACCGTGCCTGTGAGGCGGCCGAACGCGGCCCGCTGGTCGTCGAGCAGCCGTTCGAGGAGCGCCCCCGGCGTCGCCTCGCTGGAAGCGCGCAAGTGCGCACGTCCCTGATCGAAGTGCGCCTCGGTGTCGAGGAAGTCCGCGTCCACGAGCGCGGAGAACACCATCCGAAGGTAGTGCTCCTGCGATCGAGAGTTCCCGGTCGCGATCTCTTCCGGTATCAGGTCGCGCGGCATGACCGTATCCAACTGCGGGAACTGATCCGAGGCAATTCGGATCGCGAGCTCGGCGGCCTCATGTCGCACGGGGTCAGAAATCGGGGCAAGACGCGCCTTTGCATCGGCCAGCGAGGGCAGCCCGCCGTGGTGCCCGAGGATCGCGAGCGCGAAGGGACCGAGTCCAGTTCGCGTCGCAAGTAGTGCGCCCGCAAGTTTGTGTTCAGGTCCGGTGCCGCGCAGCGTCGGATCTGCTGTTGAAGTATGAAGGTAGCGCTGCCAGTCCGGATGACATTTCCCGATGTCGTGGAGTCGGCCGAGCAACGCGGCCAGGTCGCTCGCCCCCCACGCTGAGGCAAATGCCGCCGCGCGTTCGGCGGTACCCGACAGGTGTTCGGCCAGCCCGTGCCACTGAGCGTGGCTGTTTGGAGAATGGGCGCTCGCCATCATCCCTCCGGTATGGAACGGACACTACCATACGACTATGCGTGTTATCTCTCGCGACGCACTGCGTGCCTTGGCGAAGTGACCTGACGCCCTGAAACGGATCTACCGCGAGAGTGAGAATCGCGGTGGTCAAGAAGGGGTGTTTGGATAGCAACGGCGAAGCGGAAGCGACACGGGGCTGAGAAAATGATGTGCCCCCCTTCCTGACCACCGCGATTCTCTCGCTCGCGGTGGATCCGTTTCAGGAGGTCAGGTCAGTCTTTCGAGAACTCGATTCATCTGGAAATGATATTGCCTATGGTGGGGGTGGTGCAGGACTCCTGAACCTTCCAGATGAGGATTTCGAGTCTGCGATCGCCGAAGCGCTGTGCGAGTTCACGTTTGACGAGTTGGCGGAAGTCCTGATTAGGGTTCTGCAGTCACACCGTCGCCTCTTCGCTATGCTCATTCCCGAGAGTGGTCGTATTGAGATTGAGGGACCATGACACGGCTCGGCATCGCTGGCGTTGCGACGCTGCTCACTATGGGAGTCATGGATGTCGTCTGGCTCGTGACCATGACGCCTCGCCTCTACCGACGGCAGATCCCTGACCTGCTGTTGGACTCCCCACAATGGGTACCCGCACTCGCCTTCTACCTGCTCTACGCCGTGGCCGTGCTCGTGCTGGTCGTTCGCCCGGCTATCGATGGCGAATGGGGCTTGCTCCGACTCATGGCATCCGGGGCGCTGCTCGGCCTGGCGGCATACGGCACGTACGACCTGACGAACCAGGCCACGCTCCGCGGCTGGTCCGCGCTCGTGACGATCGTCGACATGGCATGGGGCGCGTCGCTCACTGCGACCGTAGCAACGGCCGCGACGCTAGTCGCACGTCGACTCGGCTAGTAGGCGATACAGGGGCATCCAATGGGGCTGGTGTCCATCGTCGATCGTGCGCTCGAGTGGCTCGTGGTTCCCTCGTTCGCCAGAACCGGCTACGCGCTTCGCCGCCGCATGTACCACTGGCGATCGTTGCCGTCATACGACTTGAGCGAGCGCGTCGCTCTCGTGACCGGCGCCACGTCCGGCATTGGCTTCGCGGCTGCTAAAGCGCTCGCGCAGATGGGTGCGCACGTCATCGTGCTTGGACGCGATCCACAGCGCACGGAGGCGGCAGTCCACGACCTCAGGAGCCGCACCGGTTCGAAACGCTTCTCCAGGATCGTCGCGTCCATGGATGATCCTGCTGCCGTGCACGCGGCAGCCGCAGAGGTAGCAACTCGGCATGCCCGTCTCGATATCCTGGTTCACAATGCGGGCGCGCTCGCCGTGGACTACCGTCGGTCTCCCATGGGCATCGAGCAGACGGTCGCGGCCCAGGTTGTCGGTCCCTTCCTGCTGACTGGCCTGCTTCTGGATCGACTTGGCGAAGGCACCCCGGGGCGGGTCATCACTGTGGCGTCTGGCGGCGCATATCTCGCACCACTCACCGGCTCCGGGCTCGACTCTGCTCCCCCTGCGTTCGATGGCGCTCAGCAGTACGCACGCGCAAAGCGCGCACAGATCACGCTCACCGAACTGTGGGCAGAGCGGACACAGGGCCGGTCGATCGTATTCCACGCGATGCATCCCGGATGGGTCGACACCCCCGGCCTCGCAGCCTCACTGCCACGATTCCGCGGCGTCGTCGGTCGATTGCTGCGCACGCCCGAGCAGGGCGCAGATACGATCGGCTGGCTGGCGGCGGATGACTACCCGGTCGGACTCAACGGCGCGTTCTGGTTGGATCGAGCGCCACGCGCCCGTCACCGCATTGCCCGGACGCGCTTTGCCGACACTCCAGGACGGCGAGCGCGTCTCTGGGAGTGGTGCGAGCAGGTGAGCGGGTGGAGTCTGTCTGCGCATGCAGCGAGAGGAAACGCGTAGTTGGAGATCGCGATCATCGGTGGAGGCGTGAGCGGCCTTGTCGCAGCCTACCTACTTCGCCGACAACACCACGTGGAGTTATTTGAGTCACGCGCCACTGCTGGCGGCCATGCCAACACCGTGATCACGAAGAATGATGCAGGCGAGCAGGTCGCACTCGATGTCGGCTTCATCGTCTACAACCAACGCACCTACCCGGTCTTCAATCGACTGCTTCGCGAACTGGGTGTCGCCACTCGCTCGTCGGACATGTCGTTCGGCGTGCGTTCACAGAATGATGGCTTCGAGTACAGCAGCAGAGGCTGGCGCGGCTACCTCGGTGGTCCTCGCAACCTGTTCAACCTTAAGCGCGCGTTCATGGGGCTGGAGGTGTTGCGGTTCCAGCGACACGCGCGATCCGTCCTGCAGCAAGACTTGCTCCACGATGTCCCGTTTGAGGAGTACCTGAGGCGGGGTCGTTACAGCCGCGACTTCCGCGAGCGGGTCATCGTTCCACTGATCGCCGCCACCTGGTCCAACGCCCCGGCCGACGTGCTTGCGTTCCCGACAAACTACCTCTTCCGCTTCCTCGATCAGCACGGCGTGCTCGCGCTCCACAGCATTCCTGAATGGCGTTGGATCGAGGGTGGTGCGCGCACCTACGTGGAAGCGATTCTACGTACGCTCGACCCGGGCAGCGTGCATTGCGGCACGCCGGTAGCCAGCGTGACCCGCGAGCATGGAGCGGCGTGTGTCGGACTGCCCGACGGGACCCGCCGGCGTTTCGATGCGGTCGTGCTCGCCTGCCACGCCGATCAGGCGCTCGCACTCCTCGGCGACGCGTGCGCAGCCGAACAAGAAGCGCTCGGTGGCTTCACATACGCGCGGAACCACGTCGTATTGCACACCGACGAGCGCGTGCTCCCGAGGCGTGAGTCTGCACGGGCTGCGTGGAACTATCACCGAACTGAGAGCGACCAGTTCCCGTCCACGCTCACGATGAGCTACGACTTGAATCGACTGCAGGGTATGCGTGGAACGACGACCTACTGTGTCTCGGTGAATCCCGGCGCGAAGGTTGCCGCAGAGCGCATCATCGCCTCGTTCGACTATTCGCACCCCGTCTACTCCTTGCTAACCCTGGAGGCGCAGCGCCGCGTGCGCGCGCTGCAGGGCGAACGCCACACATACTTTGCCGGGGCGCACCTCGGCTACGGATTTCATGAGGATGGCGCGCGCTCCGGCGCGGATGTCGCCGAGTATCTCGGCGTGACCTGGTGAGCGCCCTACCGCAGTCGCTGCGCTCGCACTTTCTGGTGGGCACCATCCGGCACCGTCGGAGGCGGATCACGACGTACGAATTTGCGCACCGCGTCTGGTACCTCGCGCTCGACCTCGACGAGCAGGACGTGGTGGAGCGATCACTGCGTCTGCTGTCCTTGGACCGCCGCAACCTGTTAGAACTGCGAACCGCTGACTACCTCGACCCTGCCGCATCCGGATTGCGTGTGGCGATCGATGCACGGCTCGCCGCGCTTGGTCTCGAACCGGATGCGCTGCACATCACGTTGATCACGTATCCGCGTGTGTTGGGATACGTGTTTAACCCTGTCTCGTTCTACCTGTGCTACGGCGCCGAGCATACATTGCGCGCGGTTCTCGCCGAGGTTCACAATACACACGGCGAGCGAGAGGTGTATGACTTTCTGCCAGAAGCCACCGGCGGCTTTGCCTTCCAGGGGCAGCAGCAGAAGCGGATGTACGTGTCTCCGTTCATCGCGTCAGATGCTCGGTATCGCCTGCTTGTGCACGAGGACGGCGATGACTTCGCCATTACGATTCGCGAGGATGAAGCCGATGATCTGGTGCTGGTCGCGCAGTTAAAGGTGCGTCGCGTTCCACTGACAAACCGCACGCTGCTGCGCCTGCTGGCTGCCGATCCAATTGTGCCGGTGAAGACGTCGGCCCTCATCTTCTGGCATGCGATTCAGCTGTGGGTACGCGGGGTGCCATGGCACCGCTACCGCGACTGAAGGCGGGCCACGGCGCTGAGCCTGCCCCGGTTTCCCGGAGTGTTTGGGTGTAGAGGGCATCATGCGGCATCGGTGTCTGCGGTGGTCCTCCGCTCGTAGTCGACGGGGCTGAGGTCGCCGATCGAGGTGTGGCGGCGGCGCGGGTTGTACCAGCCCTCGTTCCACTCGAAGATCGCCCGCGCCAGCTCCGCCCGCGTCGTCCAGGACTGCCGGTCGAGCAGGTCCAGCTGCAGGGTGCCGAAAAAGGACTCCATCATGGAGTTGTCGAGGGCCGAGGCGACTCGCCCCATCGAGCCGAGCAGCCCGGCCGAGCGCAGCCGCTGATCAAACGCCGACGCCGTGTACTGCGAGCCCCGATCCGAGTGCACGATCGTCCGCCCTGCTAGCGGTCGTCTCTGCCAGCGCGCCATCTCGATCGCGTCCACGACGAGCTCCGACCGAAGGTGGTCGGCGATCGACGAGCCGACGATGCGGCGCGAGTACATGTCGAGCACCGCGGCGCAGTAGACCTTGCCCTCGCGGGTCGAGTGCTCGGTGATGTCGGTGAGCCAGAGCCGGCCGGGGGCATCGGCCACGAAGCGGCGGCGCACGAGGTCGTCGTGCACCGCCGGCGCCGGGCGGCGGTGCTTCCCACGACGGCGGCAGATCCCATGCAGTCGGACGAGCTTCACCAACCGCGCGACGTGCTTGCGACTGCAGCGGACACGGCGCCCGAGTCTCAGCTCGGCGTGCACCCGCGGCACGCCGTATGTCCCGCGCGCCATCTCGTGGATCTCGACGATCTGGGCACCGAGCATTCGGCTACGGCTCGCGCCGAGGGCGGCCGGTCGCGCCACTCGTAGCAGCCGGAGATCGAGACGCGGAGCACCCGGCACGCCACCGCCACGGGTGTCCCCGCGGCGGCCAGGTCACGGACCAGCCGGAAGGTCATTTTGGGAGCACGTTCTCGCGGGCGAAGTACGCCGCCGCCCGCTTGAGGATCTCGTTCTCCATCTCGAGCTGTCGATTAGCGCGGCGCAAGCGGACCAGTTCGGCCCGCTCCTCGGTCGTCAGGCCGTCGTGACGCTGACCCTCGTCGATGTCAGCCTGGCGGACCCAGCGGTGCAGCGCAGACTAGGCGATGCTCAGCTCCGCGGCGATCTGGCTGACGGACTTCTCATGCAGCCGCGCGAGCTCGACGGCTCGGCGACGGAACTCCTCGGGATAGGCTCGAGGCATCCAGGACTCCTTCTGGGCGACATCGTCGCTTCACAACAGCTGTCCGGGAAACCGGGGCAGGCTCATCCCTGTGATGACATGACACTAGATACCAGAGTCCTGATAGGTAAGCACGAAGGCGACCGGTGCCCTCTAGTTGCCGCAGTGCGTACCCGGGAAGTCCGGTGGGGGCAACTCGGCGATTCCGCCCATGAACTGAGGACACTCTTGGGTGGGGAGCACCCTGGATCCGCCGGCTCTCGATGAGTCCGAGCTGGACGATCGAAGAGTAGGCCGGCGCCGGTGTCACCGGCCCCTCCGAGCGGCAGGCCCGCAGCAGCTGTTATGTTGTCGCGTCAGAAGGAAGAGCGAAGGTGGCCGGAGGCTGCCTCCTATGTGGAGTCTGATAGCAGGGCGGATTCGAGCCGCCGACCGGCCGACCTACCGACCCCGCCGACTCGCCCACCAAAGGCTTATGAGATCTCCAGCATGCGCTCGCTGTCCGGTGCTCTCTAACCGCGATTCGGCACTGATTTCCGGAGCATGGGAACTTCAGTCCTATGCGCTGAGCGCAATTTCGGCCATCTAGAGCGCGCTTATGTCGCTGAGAAGCGGCGTCATAGGGTGACCCCGGAAATCCTTGCTGCATAAGGAAAGGCGGCCCTCTCGGACCGCCTTTCACTGCAATGTCTGGTAGCAGGGGGCGGATTTGAACCGCCGACCAAGGGCTTATGAGTCCCCTGCTCTACCACTGAGCTACCCTGCCCCGACCTGAACCGGCGAGGAGCATAGCCACCGGCCGTGCTCGCGTGGTGACGAGCGAGGCGAAAGTGTAGCCAACCTCGACGTACCGAGCGAGTCCCGGATCGGCCAGGGCCGCACGGAAACCGGCACGCTCACGCCCGGGCGTGAAGCGCGCCTCAGCCGCCTACACGGCCGCCTTCGCGTTCGCAACGCGCTGCTGCAGCGCGGCAAGCTTGTGTTCCGCGCCCATGTCCGGCTCCCCGTTGGCATCCGACAGCAAGGAGTGATCGAAGTTGGCCAGCGCTCGCTCGGCCGCTTCCAATTCGGCAAGGGGATCGGCATTCGTCATCGCGCCACCTCATCGGCTACGGGCAACGAGCGCGCCGAGCCACCTCGCCGTCCACTCGTCCACCCCTGCACTCGTTTTATCAAGTTTCCCACTTGATATATCCATGGTGAGACGAAACACGAGCCGATTCAAGGACTCAAGACCCCGATGCCGCTTCACGATTACGGATCGAGGTCTCCACCCACGTGCGTGGGATCCCCGCCTCATCAACGTCGGGCGCACCTACCGAGCGGCGATGCGCATCCCGCGGAGCACCGCAAGCACGTCCCTCGGCTGCGGATGGTCGCCCGCCACCTCGCTCACATAGATGTACGGCATCGAGCCCTCCGGCGTGATCACGGCGACCGCGCCCTGCTGATACTGGTCCCCCTGCGTGCGCCCCTGCCGAAAGCCGCGCAGCAGCGCGCGCACGCTGAGCCACACCGTGCGCGCGTTCACCGAGGCTCGGAACCCGCGCCGCGCCTCCAGCGCTCGGTACGTGACCAGCTCAGCGTCCGAGTAGACCGGCCACCCGGGCGCGTAGTCCTCCTGGAACCACCGTGCGTACTGCGCGCTCCCCGAACCGACGAAAACGAGGCGAGCGCCGAGGCGCTCAATCTCCTCGCCGGCCGCAGATATCTCGGCTGCCTGCTCCTTGCAGAACAGGCAGCCGAAGTGGCGCAACAGCACCAGCACCACGGGGCGCTCCGTCCAGGTCGATGCCAGCCGCACCGGCGCACCATCGACACCCAGGACGGTGGCATCGAGCAGCGCGCGCGGCACGGCTGGCACCGTCAAGCCCTCCCCTCCGCCGGCCGCACGACCCCGTTCGGGCGCGCCGAAGCGGCCTCGGGCGCGAAGCCCTGAGCGTCAACGGCGCGGCGGACAGGCGTGAAGCGACGGTCGAGGATGCGCTGGCGGTAATCGAAGATCCCGCGCACCTGCCGTCCGACCAGCAGCGCGTGCGCGACCTCGCCAGCCGCACCGAACGGCATCGCGTAGTGGACGAAGTCCCGCATCTCCGTGCCGCCGGGCACCGCGCGGAACCAGTGCTCGTGATGCCACAGCCGGTACGGCCCCATGCGCTGCTCGTCCACGAACATCACCCGGTCCTCAATGTGCGTGATCTCCGTGACCCAGAGCATCGGGATGCTCAGCACCGGTGCGATTTGATAGCTGATGAACAGCCCCTCGTACATCCGCTCGGGCAGCTCCGAGGTGATGCGGAAGCCGAGCTCCGCCGGCGTGATCCGCGCCAGGTTGCGCGGGTCGGAGAAGAACGACCATGCCTCATCAAGACTGATCGGGAGCACCTGCGTCCGCTTCAGTCGATGCAGCGTCATCACAGCGCCCCCGTCGTCATCGGTGCACGCGCCGGCCGCGCGAACGCAGCGTCCAGCGCGTGCTCAACCGTCGGGTGCGTGAACTCGAAGCCCGCCGCCAGCAGCTTTGCCGGCACGACCCGCTGGTCGGACAGCACCGCCTCATCCGCAAGCGCGCGACCGAAGACCGCGCGCAACACGAACGCCGGCACCGGGAACAGCGTCGGCCGGCGCAGCGCCCGCCCCAGCGCCTTCGTGAACTCCCGGTTCGTCGCGGCACGCGGCGCGACCAGGTTCACCGCCCCGGACAGAGTCGCCTGTTCGATCATGAACACGATGCCGCGCACCACATCCTCGGTGGACACCCACGAGAACCACTGCCGCCCACTCCCCAGCGATCCGCCGAGGCCGAGCCGGAACGGCAGGAGGATGCGCCGAATCAGTTCGGAATCCCGCGCGATGATCGGTCCGATCCGCGCGTGCACGACCCGAACCCCGACCTCCGCCGCGCGCTCCGCCTCCTGCTCCCAGTCCGCGACGAGCTCCGCCAGGAAGCCGCTGCCCTTCGGCCCCGCTTCCGTGCGCTCCGCCGCACCGGAGTTCCCGTAGTACCCCGTCGCCGAAGCCGTCACCAGCACCCGCGGCGGGCGATCCAGCGACCGCAGATGGTCGACCAGCACGCGCGTGGAATCGACGCGGCTCGATCGCAACTCCGCACGCCGTGACGCCGTCCACCGCTGCGCCGCGATCGACGCGCCCGACAGGTGGACGACCGCGTCGACCCCCTCCAGCGCGCCCGACGCGAACCAGCCGCGCGCCGGATCCCACATCGCCGCCGTGTCGGCGGGACGCCCACGACGCACGACGATCACTTCGTCGCCGCGGGCCTCCAGCAGCCGGCGCAGCGCCGACCCGACGTATCCCGTACCACCCGTGATCGCAACTCGCATCGCCGTCCTCCTCACCCCATCGGGTACAAGGATAGTCTATGCACCGGAGCGCCACTGGACGTCGCGGGAACCTCGTAATGGGGGTGGCGGATACTGCGCAGCCGCAACGCCCGCGCTACGCGTAGCCGTGGGTGAGCGCGAACGCCGCCGCCTCGGTGCGGCTCCGGCAGCCGATCTTCGGATACAGGTTCGTGAGGTGGCGCTCCACCGTGTGCACGCTCAATCCCAGCGCGGCGGCGATCTCCTTATTGGCGCTCCCCCGTGCGACCAGCGCGAGCACCTCTGCCTCGCGCGCCGTGAGCGCTTCGCCGAGCACCATCGAGGCGACTGCCTGCGACACCGGCGCCTCCTCGATACCCAGGAACGCCTCCACCGCTCGCACTCCCGCCTCGATGTCGCCCGAGAACGGCGACGCGGACTCGCCCGGCAGCACCAGGAGCTCCGCGGCCGGGATCGTCGTCGCCAGCCCCCGCGCCACCTCCAGTCGCTGCGAGGCCGCGTCGCGCCGCTGGATCACCAGGGCACGTACGCGCACCTCACTCAGCAGCGCGCGCACGTCGTACTCGCGCGCCGCGACGAACGCGCGCACCGCCGATGCCGGTTCGACACACGCCCGGAAGTAGTCCGCCGTGCGCCGCGCCTCATCCCCGCTGGCCGCCGTCCAGGTGCGTGCCGCGGTGTCGATCAGCATCGGCCACTGCGCGATCGCCGCGGCGGGATCCACCGTCATCGGCAGCGGATAGACGTCGACACCCCGCGCGAAGCCGCCCCACAGCACCAGGTCACTCACCCGCTCCGGGTGCCGCGCTGCGAACGCAACCGCCGGCGCCGAGGCGTTGAAGAACCCGCAGAGCACGAACTCATCCCAACCGAGCCGGCCCACCACGGCATCGAGATCCGCGATCATCGCCTCGATGCTGAAGTCGACGGCGGCGCGGTCGGAGAGTCCCGTCCCCCGCGCGTCGTACACTGCGACCTGCGCGCCGCGCGCCAGTCGCCCGAACCACACCTCGACCCCCGGCGCGTCCCACATCGCCTCCAGGTGTGAGAACGGCAGCGGAGGCATGAAGACGATCGGTACCCCTTCGCCCTGTACGGCGAAGGCGATACTCACGCCATCGGTGGTCATCGCGTAGCGGATCGTGAGTGGCATGCACCTATGCTACCGTCGCACCGCCGAAGCGAGACGCACCTCGCGTCAGGAGTAGTAGCAGATGCCGGCTGCAGAACCCGCGAAGAGCCGCCTGCCCGGCAACGTCATCGTCCTTGGTGTCGTCTCCTTCTTCGCCGACGTCTCCGGCGAGATGACGTACCCGTTCATCCCGATCTTCCTCACCGGCGTCCTCGGCGCGCCGGTCGCCGTCGTCGGCATCATCGAGGGCATCACGGAGAGCACCGCGAGCCTGATGAAGCTCGCCAGCGGCTGGTGGTCGGTTCGCATCCACCGCCGCCTCCCGCTCGTCGTCACCGGCTACGGGCTCGCCGCCATCGGCAAGTTGTTGCTCGCGCTCGCCGTCGCATGGCCGTTCGTGCTGTTCGCCCGCTTCGTCGACCGCTTGGCAAGGGCCTCCGAGGCAGCCCGCGTGACGCCCTGATCGGCGACTCCGCCCCACCCGAGTTGCGAGGCCGTGTCTTCGGCCTCCACCGCTCCATAGACACCGCCGGCGCTGTGGTCGGACCGCTGCTCGCGGACTCGAGGCCCGGCGCGCTGGCCACGAGCACGTAGCCGTCGCCCGCGCGGTCGATCTGCAGCCCGTCGAACGTCGCGATCCCGCCCGCCGACGCGACGGTCCTGATCCCGCCCAGTAGCGGGCCCGCCGTGCCCGAGCCCGGCGCGATCGCGAGCGTCACCGGCACGCTGCCTTCCGCCACGAGCCGCCCGAGGGCGTCGAGCACGCGCACACTCGGCTGCGACGCGAAGGGTGCGCCGGCCGTCGCCCCGCCCGGCGCGCCGCGAACGCGAGTC
>VGPB01000020.1 GCA_016875695.1 Chloroflexota bacterium
TGCGCGTGAACAGCCCCGCCACCGCGCACGGTGCGTCCGCCACTAGCAGCGCCAGGTCGTCGCGCCCGCCCGCGTCGAAGCTCCCCGCGGCGCCAGTCGACGCGCCGCGGTCCGGAGCCGCGGCGTCGGGACTCTTGATGCCCGCCGCGACCGAGCCGGCCCGGAAGCCGGCCGGCGTGGTCACACCGCCGCCGCTGATCCACTCGAGCTCGCTCATGAGTGTACTTTCATGCGCCGCTAGGCCGCAAGTGTATCGCTCGCGGCGTCTACGTGTGTTCGTGCCGCCCGGACGCCCCGTGAGCGCGCGGCGCCGCTGCTAGACTCGGCGCAACATGCCCGGCGAACCGCCACGCATCCGCGCCGCCACCGCCGCCGACCTCGCTGCGATCAACGACATCTACAACCGCGAGGTCCGCGACGGCGTCGCCACCTGGGACGAGCGCCCGTGGACGCTCGCCGATCGCGCCGCCTGGTCTGCGCAGCACCATGGCGACGCGACGCAGCCCGTGCTCGTCACCGACGCCGCCGGCCGCCTCGCCGGCTTCGCCTACCACTCGCTGCTCTCGCCGAAGCTTGGCTACCGCTTCACGCGCGAGGACACGCTTTACATCGCGCCCGCCTACCAGCGCCGCGGCCTTGGCCTGCAGCTGCGTGCATGCGCTGCTCGCGCGGGCGCGCGCGCAGCGCATGCACGCCATCGTCGCGAAGATCGAGGCGGGCAACAGCGCGAGCAGCGCGCTGCACGCCCGCTGCGACTTCGCCGTCACCGGCCGCGAGCGCGAGCTCGGCTTCAAGTTCGCGCGCTGGCTGGACCTCGTGACGATGCAGCTGCTGCTGTAGGCGCCGCCTGTTGCGACGGGAGCGGCGGCAGTCCCACGCGCGGGCAGCGCGCGAGCAGCGGGCAGCGCGCGCACGCCGGCGCGCGCGCGTAGCACGTGCGCCGCCCGTGCTGGATGAGATCGACGTGGAACGCGTACACCTGCTGCGGGCGCAGCTGCGCCTCCAGCAGCTCGTGCGCTCGGGCGGCCGTCGTTGCCGGCGGCACCAGGCCCAGCCGCCGCGCCACGCGTTCGACGTGCGTGTCCACCGGCAGCGCCGGCCGCCCGAGCGCGAACAGTAGCACGCACGCTGCCGTCTTCGGCCCCACGCCCGGCAGCGCGCGCAGCCACGCTTTCGCTTCCCCGAGCGGCATGCGTCCGAGAAACGCGAGGTCGTACGCGGGCGCGTGGGCACGCACGGCGGCCAGTAGTTCCTGCAGCCGCGGCGCCTTCGTCGGCGCCAGCCCGCCCGGGCGGATCGCCTCCTCCACCTCGGCCGTCGGCGCGGCGATCACCGCGTCCCACGCGGGGAAGCGCTCGATCAGTCGGTGGAACGCGCGCCCCGAGTTGTGATCCGACGTGTGCTGCGACAGCAGCGTCAGCACCAGCTCCGCCATCGCGTCCCCCGAGGGCCGCGGCGGTACCCGCCCGTACGCCCGCCCGAGGATCGCGACGAGCTCCGCCGGCGTGTACCGGCCGCCCGCGCCGTCCGCGGCGTCCGCGCCGCTGGGGGGCGTCGTCGCGCCCGCCCGCGCCGCCGCCGGCGTGCGCCCGCTCCCGCTCGCGCTCCCCACCCTCGCCGCTCCGTTTGCCGGTCCCGCGGGCACGGTGCGACGATACCCCTCCTCGAGGACGGGGGCAGCAGTGACGCGCGAGGATGTCTTCCGGCTCACGGACCTCGCCTCGTGCGCCGGCTGAGCAGGCAAGCTGGGTCTCGGGACCCTGGCGCAGGTGCTGCGCCCGCTACAGGACCGCTTCCCGCCCGCCGAGTACCCGGACCTGCTCGTCGGGCTTGCGCGCTCCGATGACGCCGCCGTGCTGCGCATCAGCGACGAGCTCGCGATCATCCAGACGCTCGATTTCTTCCCGCCCGTCGTCGACGACCCGTACACCTACGGCCAGATCGCCGCGGCCAACGCGCTGTCGGACGTGTACGCCATGGGCGGCGAGGTACGCCTCGCCCTCAACATCGTCGCCTTCCCCGAGGACCTCGACCCCGCCATCCTCGCCGAGATCTTCCGCGGTGGCGCCGACAAGGTCGCCGAGGCCGGCGCGGTGATCGCCGGCGGCCACACGATCATCGACCGCGAGCCCAAGTACGGGCTCTCGGTCATGGGCGTCGTGCACCCGGACGCGATCCTCACCAAGGGCGGCGCTCAGCCCGGCGACGCCCTGCTGCTCACCAAGCCGCTCGGTACCGGCGTGCTGCTCACCGCCGCCAAGCAGCTGCGCTTTGGCCACGAGCATGGGCTCGCCGCCGCCGTCGCGTCGATGTCGCGCCTCACCCGCCACGCCGCGCACCTCGCGCGCGCCGCCGAGGTGCACGCGCTCACCGACGTATCGGGCTTCGGCCTCGCCGGGCACGCCGCCGAGGTTGCCGAGCAGAGCGGCGTCACCGTCGTGCTGGAGCTCGACGCGCTTCCGCTGCTGCCCGACGCGCGCCGCTTCGCCGCCGAGGGTGCCACCACCGGCGGCGGCGGGCGCAACCGCGACCAGCTCGGCGCGCGCGTGCGCGTCCCCCTCGCCGCGCCCGCGCCCCTCGTCGACCTGCTGTACGACCCCCAGACCTCGGGCGGCTTGCTCATCGCGTTGCCCGCCGACCGCGCCGACGAGTTGCGCGACGCGATCGCCGCCCAGGAGGGCGGCTGCTGGCGCATCGGCCGCATCGAGGTAGGCCCCCCGGTCGTCGAGGTGCGCTAGTGCCGAGCCCGCTCCCGCGCGCGCGCCGCGCGCGCCCGCTGCTCGCCGCTCTCGCCGTCACGCTCGCCGTCTCATGCGGCGGCGACGACGCCGCCTCGTCGCCGGACGCGCCGGAGCCGGTCACGCTGCTGCGCGCCGCCGCCGCCCGCATGCGCGAGGTGCAGCGCTTCCACTTCACGCTCGACCACGAAGACGGCGGCACCGCCATCGTGCGCGGGATCACCATGATCAGCGCCGAGGGCGACGTCGACGGCGCCGAGCGGCTGCGCATGACCCTCAAGGGCAGCTTCGCGAGCGTCAACATCGATACTGCGATCGTCGTGCTCGGCGCTGACGCCTGGATCCAGAACCCCATCACGCGCCGCTGGGAGCGCGATGGCTTGAGCATCGATGACATCTTCGACCCGCAGCGCGGCGTCGTCGCGCTCATCGACGCCGCCGCCGCGCGCTCGCCCCGCGTCGCCGCCGTCGAGCGGCTCGATGGCGTCGACACCTACCGCGTTGAGGCCACCCTCGACTCCGGCGAGCTACAGCTGCTGCCCGGTGCGCCCGAGGCCGGCCGCAGCGTGCCCGCGATCGCGTGGATCGGCGTCGACGATCTGCTCGTCCGCCGCATCGAGTTGCGCGGCGGCGTCGCCGAAGGCGAGCCCGCCGGCCTCGTGCGCCGACTCACGCTCAGCCGCTTCGGGGAGAGCGTGACGATTGAGCGACCGCGCTAGGCCCGCGCCCGCGGAGGCGCGCGCCCCCCGCGGCGCGCGCCGCGAGCGCTGGGTGCTCGCCATCGTCGCCGCCGGCGTCTTCGTCGCCGCCGACGACCAGACCTCTATCGTTGCCGTCCTGCCCGCGATCATTGACGACGTCGGCATCGCCGTCGATGAGTTCTACCGTATCTCGTGGATCGTCAACGGCTACCTGCTCGGCTACCTCGCGGCGCTGCCGCTGCTCGGGCGCATCGCCGACGTGCACGGCCGCGCGTGCATCTTCGCCGGCACGCTCGCGATCTTCCTCGTCGGCAGTGTGCTCGTCGCGTTCGCGCCCTCCTACGCCTGGATCGTCGCCGCGCGCGCGCTGCAGGCGATCGGGGGTGGCGGCGTCGTGCCCGTCGCGATGGCCATCGTCGTCGACGAGTTGCCGCCCGCGAAGCGCGCGCTCGGGCTCGGCGCGATCGCCGCCGCCTCCGAGGCCGGCGCCCTGCTCGGCCCGCTGTGGGGCGGCGCGATCACGGACTGGCTCGGCTGGCGCTGGGTCTTCTGGATCAACGTGCCGATGACGCTGCCGGTGCTCGCCGCCGGCTGGTGGGCGCTCGCGAACCGCCCCGCAGGCGGTCGCATCGACTGGCTAGGCGGCGCGCTGCTCGCCGCCGCGCTCGCCGTGCTTACCGTCGCGCTCGTCGACGATCCGCTCGACCCCCGCCCGTGGCCCGCCACCGCCGTGCTGCTCGCGACGAGCGCGCTGCTCGCCGCGACCTTCGCGTGGCAGGAGCGGCGGGCGCGCGCTTCCCTCGTGCGCCTCGCGATGTTCGCGCCGCGCCCGGTGTGGGCCGCCCACGCCGCGCACGTGCTCCTGGGCGGGGGGCTGATCGCCGCGCTCATCGCCGTGCCCCTCTTCGTCAACCTCGTGCTCGGCGAGCGCCCGCTCGCCGGCGGCCTGACGCTCATGCGCCTTACCGTCGCCGTGCCGCTCGGCGCGCTCGCCGGCGGCTGGCTCGCCGGCGCCTGGGGCCTGCGCCCTACCGCCGTCACCGGCATGTGGGTCGCCGCGGCCGGGCTCGCTGGGCTAGCCGCCTGGGACCAGGCGCTCGCCGAGCCGCTGCGCTCCGCGCCCCTGCTCGTCGCCGGCCTCGGCTTCGGCCTCGTCGTCGCCCCGCTCGGCACTGCCGTGCTCCAGCACGTCGCCGAGGCCGAGCGCGCGACCGCCGCCGCCTGGCTCACGCTCGCGCGCATCGCCGGCATGCTCGCCGGCGCTGGGCTGCTTACCTCGCACGGCCTCGGCCGCTTCTATGCCCGCGCCGGCAGCGCCACCTTCGGCTCCCCCGAGTTCGCCGCGCTCGTCGCCACCGCCCAAGTCGACACCTTCCGCGAGGTGTTCCTCGCCGCCGCAGTGGCCATGTTCATCGCCGGCCTCGTCGCGCTGCTCATCGGCTGCGGCCGCGCCCCGGCCGGCGAGCGTTGGTGGACGCTCTCGTGACCCCGGGTCGCGCCACTGACTTGAGCGCGAACGCGTGTGAACGTGGTCGTTTCAGCGGGGAGTGCGAGGAAGCGCATGGGGACAGAATCGGCTTCAGCAGGAGCGCGAGGGGCGCAGCCCCTCGCATGAAGAAGGATGAGTGGGTGGGGTCCCCCGGCTCGGAGGGCCGTCATCAGCTCTCGCTTCCCTCGAGCGGATGGCGGAACGCACGCGGGCAAAGCGAAGGGGCCAGCGTGCGCCGGCCCCCCGCTCCCGCACTGCGCGTGCGGATCGCGCTAGTACATCGCCCCCGCGCTCGCGTTCGCCTTCTCGTCGTCCTTGAGGTCCGTGACCAGGCAGTTCGTCGTCAGCACCATGCCCGCGATCGACACGGCGTTGTCGAGCGCCGCCTTGGTCACCTTCGCCGGGTCGATGATGCCGAAGTCGAGCATGTTGCCGTAGCGGTCACGCGCCGCGTCGTAGCCCTCGCCGCGCTTCAGGCTCTGCACCTGCCGTACGATCACCGAGCCGTCCTCGCCCGCGTTCGCCGCGATGCGGCGCATCGGCTCCTCCAGCGCGCGGCGCATGATGCGCACGCCCGTCGCCTCGTCGCCGTCCAGCTGCATCTTCTCCAGTACGTTCAGCGCGTTGATGAACGCCACACCGCCGCCGGGCACGATGCCCTCCTCGACGGCCGCGCGCGTCGCCGACAGCGCGTCCTCTACGCGGTGCTTCTTCTCCGTTAGCTCCACCTCGGTCGCCGCGCCGACCTTGATCACCGCCACCGAGCCGGCCAGCCGCCCCATCCGCTCCTGCAGCTTCTCGCGGTCCCAGTCGCTCGTCGCGGCGTCCAGCGAAGCCTTGATCATCTGCGTCTGCTGCGCGATCGCCTCCTTCGTCCCGCGCCCTTCGATGATCGTCGTTTCTTCCTTGGTGACGACGATGCGGCGCGCGCGACCCAGGTCCGCCGGCTCGGCCGAGTCCAGGCTGCGCCCCAGCTCCGGGCTGATCACCGTGGCGCCCGTTAGCGCGGCGATGTCCGACAGGTTCTCCTTGCGGCGGTCGCCGAAGCCCGGCGCCTTCACTGCGCACACGTTGATCGTGCCGCGCAGCTTGTTCACCGCCAGCGTCGCCAGCGCCTCGCCCTCGATCTCCTCGCCGATGATCACCAGGTCCTTCGACGTGCCCAGCTGTTTCTCCAGCAACGGCAGGATGTCGTTCACCGACGACAACTTCTGGTCCGTCACGAAGATGTATGGCTCGTCGATGACCGCTTCCATCCGCTCTGGGTTCGTCACGAAGTACGGCGACACGTACCCACGGTCGAACGCCATCCCCTCGACGTACTCGATCTCCGTCGTGATCGAGCGCGAGTCCTCGACGGTGATCACGCCGTCCTTGCCCGTCGCCTCCATCACGTCGCCGATCAGCGCGCCGATTTCCTGCGACGCCGCCGAGATCGACGCGACCTGCGCCATCTGCTCGCGCGTGGTGACCTTCGTCGAGTTCTTCGAGATCGCCTCGTTGATCGCCCGCGCCGCCGCCTCGATGCCGCGCTTCAGCGCCATTGGGTCGGCCCCCGCCGCAACGTTCTTTAGCCCCTCGTGCACGATCGCCTGGCCCAGCACCGTTGCCGTCGTCGTGCCGTCGCCCGCGATGTCGTTCGTCTTCGACGCGATTTCCTTGGCAAGCTGCGCCCCGATGTTCTCGAATGGGTCCGCGAGCTCGATCTCCTTGGCGATGGTCACGCCGTCGTTGGTGATGGTCGGGGGCCCGAAGCGCTTGTCGAGCACCACGTTTCGCCCCTTCGGGCCCAGCGTCATGCGCACCGCGCCCGCCAGCTGGTCGATCCCGCTCCGGAGCGCCTGCCGCGCCTCCTCGTCAAACTTCAGTTGCTTGGCCATTCGCCCCTCGTCCTGCTCTCCCCCGGTGGTTGGTTGACGGCTCGGCCCACGACCTACAGCCGATCACAGCGATCCGGCCGCGCGAGGACGCTGTTAGCACTCGCCAGCGTGGAGTGCTAATACGTTGTACCGAATCGCGCTGCGCTACGCAAGGGGAGACGCGGCACTACCGCCGCTTCGGGCCACGGGACTGGCGACTGTTATGCGGCGACCGTGTGCTCGATGAATGCCCGCACCTGCGCCTGTACGCCGGCCACCCCGCCGGCGCGCTTCAGCGCCATCGGCAGCGGCGGCACGGACCACTCGCGCTCGGGCGGGCACGCCCCCGCTTCCTCGACGCCGTCGCTGAAGCCGTACGCCTGGGCGAACATCCGTGCGCGCACCACTAGCGCGCTGAGGCTGCGCGGGTCCGGCAGCTCCTCGAGCCGTTGCGCGTGCTGCCCCACCGCCGTCGCCAGCGGCTCCGGGAAGTTTCAGTGCAGCGCCAGCGCCAGCGCCCCGCCCAGCTGCGCGTCCGTGAAGCCGACCAGCTGCCGCTCCGCCTCGTGCAGGCTCACCTCGTGGTGCCGCGCCAGCAGCATCGCGTCCTGCAGCACCTGCAGCACCTGCAGCACCTGCAGCACCTGCAGCACCTGCAGCACCTGCAGCACCTGCAGCACCTGCAGCACCTGCGGCTCCTGCTGGTCCAGCGCCAGCCGGCCGACGTTGTGCACCACCCCGGCCGTGAACGCCTCGTCCTGGTGCGCACGGTGCGCGCGCCCCAGCACCTCCGCCAGCATCGCCACTGTCACCGAGTAGTGCCAGAACGTCTTGTACGAGATGTGCGTCGACCCCGGCACCGCGTCGATTACGCACGACGCGAGCGTCGCCGAGCGCACCGCGCGGAAGCCGAGCAGTACCACCGCGTCGTGCACCGTTATGATGCGCCGTGAGAACCCGTAGTACGCCGAGTTCGACAGCCGCAACATTTTCGCCGTGAGCGCCTAGTCCGAGGAGATCACGGTCGCCAGCTCGTGCGCCGAGAAGCGCTCGCCCTCTGTCAGCTGCAGGATGCGCGACGCCACCGCGCCGATTGGCCGCAGCTCCCCGATCTGGTTCACGAGCTCGTCGAGCGTCGGATACGCCTGCATCGGTCCGTCTCCGGGCGCTTCGTGCGGTCCATTGCAATCGTCGTCGCCGGGACTAGGTGCGCGGATAGGGAGAAGCCCGCGCGGCACGAACCGCTAGCCCGCGACCGCAGTCTCGAGGAACGCGCCCACGCACTCCAGCAACCCCGCGGCCCCGCCCTGGCGGCCCAGCGCTACCGACAGCGGCGGCTCGCTCCACTCCGCGGGCGGCGCGGCCGCCTCGACGCGCTCCAGCCCGCCGGGCACTCCTTGCGTTCGCACGAACAGCCGCGCGCGCACCACGCAGCCCGCCAGCGACCGCCGCTCTGGCAGCGCGTCCGCGTCCAGCTCGTGCCGCTCGATCGCCTCCGCTAGCGCCGCCGGGAACTGCCACGCGCGCACCGGCGCGCCGCCCAGCTCGCTCGCCGTATAACCCAGCACGATGCACTCGGCGTCACGCAGCGCTAGCGCCTGCGCGCGCGCCAGCGCCACCGCCGACGCGAACCCCTCCGGCATCTGCTGATCCAGCGTCAACCGCCCGATCTGGTGCAGCACCCCCGCCGTGAACGCCTGCTCCTGCGCGGTCCCCTCCACACGACCCAGTAGCTCTGCCGTCACACCCACCGCCAGCGCGTGCTGCTAGAACTCCTCGTAGCGCAGCGTGTGGCTGCCTCGCAGCGCATCCACCAGGCGCGTTGCCAGTGCCGCCTGCCGCACCTGCCGGAAGCCCAGCAGCACCACCGCGTCGCGCACCGTGCTCACCCGCCGCGGAAACCCGTAGTACGCCGAGTTCGTCAGCCGCGACAGCTTCGCGCTCAGCGCCTGGTCGCTCGCCAGCGTCGTCGCCAGTTCGTGCGCCGAGAAGCGCTCGTCCTCGGCGAGCGCGATCACGCGCGTCGCCACGGCCGCTAGCGGGCGCAACCCCACCACCGCCTGCACCAGCGCATCCATCGAGGGGTAGCGGTTCATCGGTGCCCTGCCATCGCACGTGCGTGCGCACGGCGCCCGCGCGGGCGCCTCATGGCATCGTCGTCAGCCGGCCGCCCGCGTCCTATCGGCGAACCCCCGCGGGCTAGAGGTCCTGCCGAGCGCGTCGGCTACCCGAGGTTGTGCCGCGGGTAGCCACCCGACAGCCGCGCTGGGTCGTCGATGCCCGGGTATGGCGCGAACAGTGACTCGAGCTCCGTCCGCAGCGGGTCCCCCGCCGGCAGGTAGCGCGAGAAGTTGCCGTCCGGCTCCGGCCGCAGCCGGTGGCCGCCTTCCACGCCGAACTCGCGGATCTTGTCTTGCAGCAGCATCAGTCCTTGAAGCAGCGACTCCGGCCGCGGCGGGCAGCCCGGCACGTACACGTCCACCGGGCAGATCAGGTTCACCCCCGGCAGCACTGAGTACGCGTACGCGAACGGTCCGCCCATGATCGCGCAGCCGCCCATCGAGATGACCCACTTCGGCTCCGCCATCTGCAGGTACACGCGACGCACCGCTGGCGCCATCTTCCACGTCACCGTGCCCGCCACGATCATCAGGTCCGCCTGCCGCGGCGACGCCCGGAAGATCTCCGCCCCGAACCGCGCGATGTCGTAGCGCGACGTCGCCGACGCAATCATCTCGATCGCGCAGCACGCCAGCCCGAACATCGCCGGCCACAGCGATGAGGCACGCGCCCAGTTGAGGATGCCGTCCACCGACGTGAGCAGCACGTTCTTGCGCACTTCCTCGTCGAGGTCCAGCGGCGCGATGTCGCCGTTCGCCCGCAGCAGGTCCAGGGGACGGGCGCGTGGTTCCAGCATCGTCATCGCTGCGTCCTTCGGCGAGTCGTGCCCCGGGCGTTCGCCCGGCGCGCGCCATCGTAGTGGGCCTGCCACGCCGGCGTACAGCGCCCGCCGAGGCTTATCGCGCCAGCGCCAGCGAGGGCGCGTCCAGCCACGGCAGGTACCCCGGCGGCGGCTCCACCGCCACCGGCGAGAGCGCGCGCATCCGCGCCACCACCGGCGGCAGCACCTCCAGCAGCCGGTCCACGTCGGCGTCCGTGTTCACGCGCCCCAGCGTGAAGCGCAGCGAGCCGCGCGCCAGCTCGCCTGGCACGCCCATCGCGACTAGCACGTGGCTCGGCTCCACCGACCCCGTGGTGCACGCCGACCCCGACGACGCAGCAATCCCTGCGAGGTCTAGCGCCAGCAGGATCGACTCGCCTTCGACGAACGCCACTACCGCCGAGACCGACCCCGGCAGTCGCAGCCCGAGGTCGCGTGGCCCTGTGATGCCCAGCAGCGGCACCCGCCGCGGCAGCTCGTTGATGAGCCGCGCCTGCAGCGCGCGCTCGTGCGCGACGTCGGCCGCCCGGCGCTTCGCGGCCAGCCTCAGCGCCGCCGCGAAGCCCACGATCGCCGGCGTGTTCTCCGTCCCCGCGCGCCGCCGCTCCTCCTGCCCGCCACCGAGGATCTGCGGCAACAGCGGCGTGCCCGCGCGCACGTACAGCGCGCCCGCGCCGCGCGGCCCGTACAGCTTGTGCGCCGTCAGCGTCAGCAGGTCCACGCCCAGCGCGTGCACGTCCACCCCGAGGTGCGTTGCCGACTGCACGGCGTCCGTGTGCACCGCGGTGTGCGGGTTGCGCGCGTGCACCTGCGCCGCGATTGCCGCGATGTCGTTCAGCGCGCCGACCTCGTTGTTCGCGTGCATCACCGACACCAGCACGGTGTCCGGACGCACCGCCGCCGCGACCACCGCCGGATCCACGCGCCCGTCGTGCTCGACGCCGACGATCGTCAGCTCCGCTCCGTCGCGCTCCAGCTGCTCCGCCGTGTCGAGCACCGCGTGATGCTCGACGGCCGTCGTCACGATGTGCCGCCCGCGCTGCGCGCTCGCCGCCAGCACGCCGCGCAGCGCGAGGTTGTCGGACTCCGAGCCGCTCGACGTGAACACGATCTCCTCCGCCAGCGCCCCGATCGCCGCCGCCACCGCCTCGCGCGACTCATCGATCGCCTGCCGCGCCAGCTGCGCCTCGACGTAGATCGACGACGGGTTGTGCCAGCGCTCGCCGAAGTACGGCAGCATCGCCTCGACCACGGCCGGATCGACCGGCGTGGTCGCTGCGTGATCGAGGTAGCTGCGCTTCCGGCCGGCCATGGCGCACATGGTACCGCGCCGCGCGCGCCGCGCGGGCGTTACGCGTTTTGTGAGCGCAAAATGGTGGAAAGTTTGACGATCCGCGATCCCGTCCCCTACGCTCGATGCAATGGCGATGCTCGGTCGGGTGGAAACGAGCCGCGAGGCGATCCTTGACATCCTGCGCCGCCGCGAAGCGGTGTCCGTCGATGACCTCGCGCGCCAGTTGCGCCTCGCCGGCACCACCGTCCGCCGCCATCTCGACGTGCTCATGCGCGACGGCTTCGTCGCCGTCACCCAGGTCCGCGGCGGCACCGGCCGCCCACGCTACCAGTTCTCCCTGACCGAGGCCGGCGCCGAGCTCTTCCCTCACCACTACGTGCGACTCACCCGCCGGCTGATCGAGGAGATCGTCACCCTCGAGCCTGCGGAGACCACGGGCCGCCAGGGTAGCGAGCTCGCCGAGCTCATTTTCGTCAAGATGGCCGCGCGCCTCGCCCGCGAGTGCGGCCCGCGCATGGACGGCCGCACTCCCGCCGAACGCGCCGGCATCGCCACAGAGCTGCTCGCCACCGAGGGCTTCGACTTCGAGCTCGTGCGCGACGGCGACGAGCTCCGCCTGCTCGGCCGTGGCTGCCCCTGCAGCCGCTTCGCGGCCGCGTCGGCCGGCGGCCCGCGCCGGACCTGCGACCACGACCGCCGTCTGCTCGAGGCGCTGATCGGCGCCCCCGTGACCGCGCTCCCGCTCGACGCTCTCCCGCACGAGTTCCTTTGCGGGTACCGGGTTGCGGTATAATGCCTCTTGCCGGCGCTAGCGGCCCGCCCGTTCGCCGCACAGTCCGGGGAGGGCTCACCACATGACGACAGAGACCGAGCACAGCGCCGCGCTCGTGACTATCACCCCGCGCGCGGCCGCGCGCGCCCGCGAGCTGCTCACCTCGAAGGGGCTGCTAGAGGGCGCGCTCCGCGTGTTCGTCGCCGGCGGCGGCTGCTCCGGCTACCAATACGGCATGGCCCTCGCCACCGCCCCCGAGGACGACGACGCCGTCGTCGAGGCCGCCGACGGCCTGCGCATCCTCATCGACCCGGACTCCGCCCGCCTCGTCGGCGGCGCCGAGGTCGACTACGTCGAGGACCTCATGAAGTCCGGCTTCACCATCTACAACCCCAACGCCACCTTCTCCTGCGCCTGCGGCTCGTCCTTCTCCTCGAAGGACGGCGGCGGCGCGCCCCGCCCCTGCCAGTCGTAGTCCGACGTATCGCGCAGCGCGCGCGGCGGGCTCCCGTTGGGGAGCCCGCCGCGCATCCGGAGCAGAAGCGTCAGGAGGTACGGCGCGCATGCAGGCGTGGATCGTCGTCGGCTCCCCTGACAACTTCGAGCTCCTGCGCGAGCGCGGCTTCAACGTCTGCGGCTTCAAGGCCTCCCGCCGCAAGCAGTCCGGCGAGATGCAGCCCGGCGATCGCCTCGTCTACTACCTCACCGGCGTCGTCCAGTTCGGCGGCATCGTTGAGGTCACCTCGCCGATGGTCGAGGACGCCAGCGACGTCGGCCTGCGCTCGCAGTCCAAAGAGGGCGAGCAGTTCCCGTTCCGGGTCGGCACGCGCCCTGTGGTCGTGCCGCCGCTCGGCCACTACGTCGACGTCCGCCCGATCACCGACCTGCTCGACAAGACCCGCGCGCTCGGGCCGCAGAAGCTCGGCATCGCCTTTCGCGGTAACCTCCACCGCATCTCCAACGCCGACTACCGCCAGATCGAGGCGCTGCTCCAGCAGGCGGCCGGCTAGCGCCGCTCGCCACCCGCCTCGGCTGCGCGAGGCCTCGCGGGGCGCGCTACCATACCGCGCATGACCAACGCGGACCGCCCGCTCGACGACCGGCCCGCGCGCCGCTTGACACGCTCCCACGACTGCGTGCTCGCCGGTGTCGCCGGCGGGCTCGCGCGCTACTTCAACCTCGACCCAATCATCGTGCGCGCGCTCTGGGTGGTCGCGTTCTTGTTCACGCAGGCCGCCGCGCTCGTCGCGTACGTCCTGCTGCGGGTGTTCGTCCCCCCTGCCGAGCCGGACCCGCAGCTGCAGCCCATCGCGTCGCCCGGCGCGGCGTCGGCCGGCGAGCCGCGCTTGCGCGGGCTGCTCCTGCTCGGCGCCGCGCTCGTCGCTGTCGGCACGCTGCTGCTCGCTCGCGAGCTGCCCATGGTCGGCTGGTTCGGCTGGGGGTGGTTCGGGTGGCACCCCGGCCACCTGCTCGGCGGCCCGCTGCTCTGGCCCCTGCTGCTCCTCGCGGCCGGCCTCGTGCTGCTCACCCGCGGGCGCGACCCGTCGTAGCGCCGATGCGCCACCCGCTGCTCGAAGCGCTCGCCCGTGGCGTCGTGCTCGGTGACGGCGCGACCGGCACCGCCCTCCGCGCGCGCGGCTGGCGCGGCCCCACCGACGTCGCCGTGTTCGACGCGCCCGCGCTCGTGCGCGCGCTGCACGAGGACTACCTCGCCGCCGGCGCCGAGCTCCTGCTTACCAACACCTTCGAGGCTAACCGCTCCCAGCTCGCCCGCGCCGGCTACGCAGAGCGCGTGCGCGACGCCAACTTCCAGGCCGCGCGCCTCGCGCGCGACGCGCGCGAGATCGCCGGCGTCAGCGCCTTTATCGGCGGCTCCGTCGGCCCCATCGGCCGCGACCTCGCCGTCGGCGCCTGGACGCTCGACGACGCCTACGCGGCGTTCCTCGAGCAGATCGGCGCCCTCATCGAAGGCGGCGTCGACGCGGTCGTGCTCGAGACCTTCCCCTCCTTGCGCGAGGCACAGACCGCCGTCCGCGCCGCCCGCGCGCTCACCGACCAGCCCGTGATCGCGCTGCTGAACTTTCACGCCGACCTCGCCATGCCCTCCGGCGAGACCATCACTGACGCCGCGCGCGCGCTCGTCGACCAGGGCGCCAGTGTCGTCGGCGTCAACTGCGGCGTCGGGCCGCAGGCCGCCCTCGACATCCTGCAGGAACTCGCCGGCGTCGCTGACAAGCTCGCCGTGCCGCTCGCCGCCATGCCCAACGCCGGCCTGCCGCGCGTCGTCGCCGGTGAGGCCGTCTACGCCGCCGAGCCCGCATACTTTGCCGACTTCGCGTTGCGCGCGCGCGACCTCGGCGCCGCGCTCGTCGGCGGCTGCTGCGGCACCGCGCCCGCGCACGTGCAGGCGATGCGCCAGGCGTTGCACCCGGATCGCACCCGGGCGCGCGTCGTGCCGATCGGCGTCGCCCGCCGCGGCGAAGCCGCGATCGCGCCCGGCGCGCTCGACAGCTCGCCACCCCTCGACGAGCCGCTCCCCGCACCGCAGGGCCTGCGCCTGCGCGACAAGCTGCAGGCTCGCCGCTTCGTCCTGTCGGTCGAGATTGACCCGCCGCGCGGCACCAACCCGCGCAAGGCCATCGAGGGCGCGCGCCTGCTGCAGCAGGCCGGCGCCGACGCGATCAACATCGGCGACTCGCCCATGGCGCGCGTGCGCATGAGCGCGCTCGCCCTCGCCGTGCTCATCCAGCGCGAGGTCGGTATCGAGACGATCATCCACCAGACCACGCGCGACCGGAACCTGATGGCGCTGCAGTCGGACCTGCTCGGTGCGCACGCGCTCGGCGTGCGCAACCTCATCGCGCTCACCGGCGATCCCCCGCCCGAGTCCTCACAGTCCTCCGCGGTGTGGGACGTCGACGCGATCGGCTTCATCCGCGTGCTGCGCCGCCTCAACGAGGGCGTCGACTTCGCCGGCAACTCGCTCGGCCGCCCCACCGAGTTCTTCGTCGCATGCGCCGCGAACCCCACCGCTGGCGACCTTGACCTCGAGCTGCGCCGCGTGCGCGAGAAGGTCGACGCCGGCGCCGACGTGATCATGACGCAGCCCGCCTACGACGCGCGCGTCGTCGCCGACTTCTTCGAGCGCCTCGGCCCCATCTCCATCCCGGTGCTGCTCGGCGTGCTCCCGCTCATGTCGTTGCGCCACACCGAGTTCATCCACCACGAGCTCGCCGGCGTGACCGTGCCGGACGCCGTGCGCGACCGCATGCGCGCCGCCGGCGAGGCTGGCGCCGCCGCCGGCCTTGAGATCGCGCTCGAGCACGTCGCCGAGACGCGCACGCTGCCGTTCGTGTCCGGCGTCTACGTCATGCCCTCGTTCGGCCGCTACGAAGTGGCCGCCGAGCTCGTGCGGCGCGTCGCCGCCCCGTGATGCTGCTGCAGCCGTTCATCGCGCGCTACGTGCGCGAGTTGCTCGTCGGCACCAACAGCATCACGGCCGCCGTCGAGGACCTCACGCTCGAGGAGCTGCACGCGCGCCCGCACCCCGACGCGAACTCGATCGGCTTCGACGCGTGGCACGTGTTCCGCACCGCCGACAACATCGCGCACTTCGTCTTCTACGGTGAGCCGCCCGTCTGGCGGCAGCAGGGCCTCGCCGAGGGGTGGGGCCTGCCGCGCAACGCCCAGGGCACCGGCCTGCCGCCCGCCGAGGCGTACGCGATGCGCTTCCCGGAGCCGGCGGCGCTCGCCGCCTACGGACGCGCCGTCGCCGCGGCGATCGTGCCGCGCATCGAAGCGATGGACGACGCCTTCCTCGCCGGGGCGATCGACATGCAGCCGCTCGGCGCCACCACGCGCTTCGGCGCGCTCGGCACCAGCGTGCTCACGCACGGCTACGCGCACCTCGGCCATATCGCGCTCGCGCGCACGCTGCTCGGGAAGCCCAGTCTCACCTTCTAGCCGCGCTAGCTGTACTGACTAGATACCTGCGAGACGGCTGACTGCAAGGGGACCTCTGACGAGACTTGGGGTTGCGAAAGCTCCGAGTTCCGAAGGAGGTTCCGATGAGTGATGCTACCCCGCCCCGGCGCATGCGCTATTCGTACGAGGCCCGGTGCCGCACGGTAGAAGCGATGCTGACCGGCGCATCGACCGCGGCGTCAGGCGGGCAGGTCGGGACGAGCCGTGCCACCACGTACCGTTGGCGCGCTCGCCACCGCGAAGCAGGCTGCGCCGGCCTGCACGACCGCCCATCGACGCCACACGTCCATCACCGCCAGCTGAGCCCACAGGCAGAGGCGCAGACCCTCGCCGTCTGCGAGCGCACGGGAGACGAACCGCAGGTGGTCGGCGCGATCA